>JADYYU010000222.1 GCA_020853515.1 Chitinophagaceae bacterium
ACCGTGGACGGCTATGAATACTATGAAGTGAAGGGTATGGATGACATGCAATCGAATTATCAGCGAATTGTGATAAAAAAAGGTGCACAGCCTTACTATCTGGCCGATTACGAAGGGGATGCCAAATTGATCGGAATTTGTTTCGCTGCTTTCACGGGTGGTATCAGCACGTTGACCAATACTGACGGCAAATATTCAATTGGGCAGGTGAAGGAGAGAACGACAGATCTGGTAGCTGTATATGGGTTATTTCAACAGGGGAAGGAAGTTGCATCCATTGAACTTCAGCCTTCTAAAACCACGTGTCGCATCATAGTGGGCCAACTGCCTCAATAAGCCTTTTTAAAGTAAGGCTTCCATGCAGGTATTATTAATAGTCAGTTTTACAGCAACGATTATTCAACAGTCCAGGTTTGCAAACCATTTTTTGTAAATGTATATGCCCTGATATGTCCGTTGCATTTTTCCAGTGCAGCAATCACCTTGTACCGGGTATTGCCCGGGCAATAAAAGATCATAAATCCCCCGCCGCCTGCACCACTGATTTTACCGCCGGTTGCTCCGGCTTGAATGGCAGTGTTGTATAAATTTTCGATCGTTTCGTTACTGATATTGTGTGCCATCAGTCTTTTCTGCTGAAAGCCATAATCAAGAATTTTACCGATTTCATGTATTTTTCCTTTTAGCAAGGCTCCCTTCATTTGCTGAGCCTGCTCTTTCAGCTTATGCATGGCATCGATCGATCTTTCATTTTTTTCTTCCACATTCTTCGTTTGTTCATCAATAATTTTGGCACTTTCGCGGCTGGTGTCGGTATAAAAAAGTAACAAATTATTTTCGAGTTCATGTAAGTACTGGGTCCGTATGCGCAAGGGGTTTACGATCACTTTATCTTCTTCATAAAATTCCATAAAATTCACTCCTCCGAATGTAGCTGCATACTGATCTTGCCGGCCGCCGGAAAGTTTCAGGTCTTTTCGTTCAATTTCGTAGGCATAATGCGCAATATCGTAATCGCCCAGCGGCAATTTGAGCATTTCTACAAAGGCCCCCAATATGGCTACCACCAGGGTAGACGATGTGCCAAGTCCTGAACCTGCAGGGGCATCTACGAAGGTTGATATTTTGAGGGCTTTGGGTGCAAAAGGGTAGTCGTGTTGTATTCTGTTGTAGACTCCTTTCGCCAGGTCTAAAACACCGTTAATAGGTAGATTATTTGATACCGGAAATGTTTGTCGTTCATTTCTGTCGTATGCTTCTATGATGATCTCATCGCCATCAATTATTTCAATATTGGCATGCGCGCACATCGATACGGTGATATTTAAAATGGCCCCTCCATACAGGTCACTGTAGGGACTCACATCGGTACCACCACCTGCCAAACCGATACGTAGAGGAGCTTTGCTGCGATAAATCATTTTTTAGTTTAGGTGTTTAGATGGGTAACAAAGACCTGCCAGGTGGCAGACAGGGAGAAAAGAGAATAGGAGGTAATGGGAATCGCTTTTAGTTGAGAGCATTTTCGTTTATAAGGTTTTAGGTTTTGGACTTTGCTTTTGATTATATTGGATTTTTAGTTTTTTTGTCTGGGTTGGATTTTCTTTTTTGGAATTTACTTCTTTTATTTATTGAGGGTTTTTACTAGTCAAAGATACAATGGCGTTCAATAAATTATGCCAACTGTATTTTTTCTTTTCTTCTTTTATGTGTGTAACAAATGATGCTGCGTCCATTTTAAAAAATGTCTCTATTTGATCTGCAATAGCTGCTGCATCAGGTTCGCATACCATCCCTACAGTAGCAGGTACCAGTGAAGGCAGGCCTCCGACATTTGTTACCAGCATCGGCTTTTCGAAGTGATAGGCGAGGGGGGTTACACCACTTTGAGTCGCGTTTTTATAAGGTTGTATCACACAGTCTGCTGCACTCAGGTAATATTTCACTTCGCTGTCGGATATAAATTCATTTTTCAGGATGATGAATTCTGCAATACCAAAATTTTGAATCGCATCCAGATAAGGCTGTGCATTTTCGTAAAACTCTCCGGCTATTAAAAACGCCACATTATTATTTGCAAAAAAGTGTTGATTCTTTAAAATTGATATCGCTTCAAGCAATAAATCCAGGCCTTTATATTTTCTGATAAAACCAAAAAACAAAGCTATTTTTTTGTCAACAGGAATATTCAGATGTTCGCGAGCCGTTTCTATACTCAATGCTTCGCCAAAGTTATCGTATAAGGGATGGGCAATTTGCCTGGCGGGTTTATTGCTGATGCTATTCAGATCACTCAGCACTTTTTCGCTCATTGTAATAAAGGCATCGATGGGTTTGATAAAATAGCGGGTAAAGGCCTCATCGCCGATCCGTTTTTCATGCGGAATTATATTGTCGGCAATACACACTATGCGGGTGTGTTTATTTTTTTTTACCAGTCGTAAAATACTGCCCAGACAAGGGCCCATAAAGGGCAGCCAATACCGGACGATCAGGATGTCAGGTTTCTTTTTACAAAGTTCAAGACCCACTGACAGCCAGTTGATCGGATTGATTGAATTGATCTTTTCATAGATCGTAATATCATCAGGGGCCGGTTCTGCGGAGTCTTGTGTAGTGCCCGGAAACAAAAATGCAGGATATTGCAGCGTAAAAGTATAAATAGCAGTATCAAAGCCCTGACTGCTAAATTCTCTGGCCAGGCGTTCATTAAAAGATGACAAGCCGCCTCTCAGCGGGTGGGCAGGACCAATAATGATTACTTTCTGAGCCATGAAAACAGATATCCGTGCAAATTAAAGATTTACTGATTACGAATGCGCATGTTCACGATAGTTTTCGAATAATTTTATACATTCCATGGCTTCTTTTACATCATGCACCCGCAAAATGTCGGCGCCGTTTTGCAAAGCCAGCATGTGCAGGGCCGTGGTGCCGTTTAAGGCTTGTACCGGATTGATCTTCAAAGGTTTGCAGATCATAGATTTTCTGGAAAGTCCTGCCAGTAAGGGTTTGCGAAGCTGTTTAAAGAATGAAAGCTGAGCGAGCAATTCGTAGTTATGAGCCACCGTTTTGCCAAAGCCAAAGCCGACATCCAGTATGATATCATTTATTTCTGCCGCATGGCATTGCTTTATTTTTTTTGAAAAAAAATCATATACTTCAGTCGTTACACATTGATATTGAGGGTCATGTTGCATATTAGCCGGCCGGCCCTGTATGTGCATTGCAATGTAAGGTGCCCGATATTTGGCCGCTACATTCAAGATCTCAGGTTCCCACTCTGCTCCGCTGATATCGTTGATGATATCGGCACCGGCCATCAGCGCCTGATCGGCAACTTCACAGCGGTAAGTGTCGGCAGAAATAGTGCATTCGGGAAAGTGCTTTCGGATAGTTTCTATAACGGGAAGCAGGCGATCCATTTCTTCGGAGGCACTAAGCGTTGTGGCACCAGGTTTGGTACTCATGCCGCCAATATCAAGAATAGTAGCGCCTTCCTGTAGCATTTTGCCGGCCAGTGCCAGTAACTGACTTGCCTGACTGTCGTTTCCCTGATTGTAAAATGAGTCAGGTGTAGCATTCAGGATACCCATGACGATCGGACCTGAAAGTTGCAATAAACGGCCTTTGCAATTGAGTGACGCAGGAATTTCCATCAGTCAAAGATAAGCGCTGTGGATTTTTATAAGTAAATTTCTTTCAATTTCAGAGTATAGTTTTTGTAAATTTGAATAGCCTCCTGATTTTCCTTCGCTGCAATGTGTTGCATGGTAGGGCGCAGCATGTCAAGGTAAATTTCTTTATAAATGGCTTCCTTATTTGCCTTTCCGGCTATTGCCTGCACGATGGCGGGGGCGATCTGATAGTATTCTTTAATTAACTTCAATCCTGCTGCATCTGCTTTCAGTGTTTGGTCGCGAAAGTGGCGGAGTAAAGTCAGTTCCTCACAATCATCTGTTTTGCCAAGTGTTAGCATGCAGGCAGTGGTAATAAAGCAATCATCTTCTGCCTCATCATCCGCAGCAACAGGTGGCTTTTCTACGATAGTGATATACACATTCCCTTTTTTGTCAAGGACATCAATATTTGAAATGTCGGTTTTGCCATGATAGACGACAGACAGCTTTTTTAGATTGATTTCTTTGGGCAGTTCAAA
>JADYYU010000223.1 GCA_020853515.1 Chitinophagaceae bacterium
AAGTTTTTTACCCTGAAGATCCTAAAGATTCGCTGACCTTGCAGCGCGAAGAAAAGCGGGATTCACTGAAGGCAGTTCGGGAGCTGGAACTTGAAAAGCGAAAGCGTGAACAGGCAGAGCAAAGAGCGACAGTCACCGCTACCCGCAAAAAAGTAATTCCGCCCATTACGCAGGAACTGGGTGTGGGATTTAGATTGTGCAGCGATGGCTGGTCTCTGTTCGGGCAAAGAGGCTTTATCAAAGCGGACGCAGAAAAAGTACATACTAATTTTATTTGGGTTGATTTTTCTGAAAAACGAAATCCGAAGGAGAGCAGAACGCTCAATGAAAATTTCAGTGTTGTTAATCCTGACGAACTAAAGCCGGTTTCATACAAATACGGCAAAATCAATAATTTTTATCAGTTGAAATTAGGTTACGGCAATTCCATACCCATTACCGGACGTCTGGATAAAAAAAGTGTGGTAATCAACTGGATTTATGGTGTGGGTTTATCATTGGGGGTACTTAAACCCTATTATCTTGATTTGCTGATACCTGAAGGAAATGTGTATGTTCGAAAATATGACAAATACTCGGAGCAGAATAAAATTTACTTTCTCGACCTGAACAATCAGGGTACGATCGTAGGCGGCAGTAATTTTACCAAAGGGATCGGAGAAATAAAGATGCAACCCGGACTGGCCGTACGCTCAGGTTTCTTCTTCGATTATTCTGCCAGCCGAAAGTCGTTTTTAGGAGTAGAGATCGGTGCCAGTGCTGAGTTGTACACCAAACAGATCCCTATCATGGTAAATACCAAAAACTCGGCGTATTTCTTTAATTTTTATGCTGATTTCCGTTTTGGAAAAAGGTGGGAATAAGCTTCTTTTATAGCAAAGCGGGGCTGCGGGGTCAATTTTAAAGTATCAACTTTTACTTGTTTAATTCTACCCAGGCCAGTATGCCACCTTCCAGATTTTTAGTATTGCTAAAACCAAGTTGTTCAAGCACCATACAGGCGGTCAGGCTTCGTTTACCGCTTCTGCAATGAACGATCACTTCTTTGTTTTTCCAGTCTTCTATTTCATTGATCTGGCCATTCACCACCTGTCCCAGCGGTATCAGTACAGCACCCATATTTACTTCTGCATATTCAGAAGGTTCACGAACATCCAGAACATAAAGGGTCTCGTTAGCATCTTTTCTTCTTTTTAATTCCTGAACTGTAATATGCTGCATGTTATTTCTTGATAATTTTATGCGATGTATAATGGTCGGTTTTGTCTTTAAGCACCAGTATATAGGCTCCGGCCGGTACATCTTTTAATGAAAAACTGTGCTGCCCGGGCGTAATGGATTGAACGAGGCTCCCGTTCAGATCAAATACACTACCCTGCAACAAGCTGCTTTCGGATTGAATATACACATTATCCTGTGTAGGATTTGGATAAACCGTGATCGTGGGAGGGGTTTTGCTTATTTGTTCAGTGGGTGTGGGTGTAAAATGTAACCCTACCACAGGACGCATCATTAAGCTGCCTTGCACACCTGATCCCAACCAGGTTCCGTCTACATTATAAAATAAATGCTGCGGATTGCCGTTGCTATTGACATCCAGGCCATAGTAAATGCTGTCGCTGCCAAAATTAGCGGGTTGTGTAATACCGATATAATATTTACCGGCATCCAGCGCCACGGGATTGTCGAAAGCATAAGAACTAAAACCATTGATAGCGGGCTCATATTGTACTTTACACAGATCCTGCTGGTATAAAATGGTATCACCATTATTGAGTCCTTTCAATTTTTTATAAAGGACAACCGAAAAATATTTGCCGGCAGCAGTGGGCACCTGAGCTCCAAAATGAACCATAATGCCACGCATCGTATCTGCCTGATTAAGTGTAAATTCCAGGGCTGTTTTGGAAGGGAAATTAGCAGCAGGTAATAAAAAGTATGATTTTTCTGCACTACCATCGTCATATGCAAAGTAATTGTCAAATACGGCCTCACGAACAATGGTATCGTTCTTAGTTCTGTCTGAGCCGTTAATGCTGTTGATGAAATACTTGTTTGCGATAATCACCTTACTAAAAGTATTGGGTGCATTGTACGAAATTAAATAGGAAGGTATCGTTTGATTCAGTACTGATTTGCCCCCTATGGTAGCCGGGCTCAGGGAAGTATTGCTGATCGCTGTGCCAGAAAACAACTCGGTCGCTTTGTGCGACAATGTAAAATTCTGACTGGCGGGATATAAATTTCGCAGTTCTACCAGTTGGCTACCTGACAATTCATTGACCTGATTGGCCATAAAATGTCTGTAAGGCATAGACAGATAATTAGCAAGTATGGATCCCGGTTCCTGTGTAAACCCGATATCATTCATCAGTGAGTCTGCATTATTTCGATTGGCATCTATTTTAATATAATCGATATTCCAGATATCATCGTTTGTATTGAGCGAAGCTACATTGACAAACCGAAACTGAAAATCGTTGTGCAAAAACTGCACATCGGTCAGGGGTAATAATTGAATACGAAAGGCCTGCAAGGGCGTGCCTCTTGTTTCCCACATCCTGACCCATTGGTTTGTATTATTTTTAAAATACAAAAAAAGGCTGTCGGTACTTTCAGGTGCAAAACCAAGTCCCTGCGGCTGATAAAAAAAGCTGAAAAAAATATTGCTTGATGCTGTGAATGAAGAAAGGTCAAGTGGTTGGGATGTAAGACTGTCGGCGGTACCCGAACTCATCTGGCTTACAAAGTACGGGCGGCCAAACTCGTTGAGGCCGTCAAGTGTCGCGACCCCGCGGTTGACCGGGTTAAAGCCCAATGTATTATTAATATATGCCTGGTTATCGGCCCAGATACTCTGGTCGGGATAGGGGCCATAATATGAAAAGTCTTCAATAAATGGCAGCACAGCGCGTGATTTTTTAAATGTTTGGCCTTGTGCCTGCGCGGAAAATAATACCGGGTTCGCCTGCAAGGGCAGCACTTTTTCCTGTGCACTGCTGCTTTGGATCAGCAACATAGCTGATATCAGTAATATTTGATACTTAAATTTTATCATTTATCCCATTCATTTTCGATGTCGCTTTTGGTACTTTTTACCGGATCGGTGTTCTTTTCAGTATTCTTTTTTTCAGGAGTCTTTTTTGAGCCGTCCGGATTTTTTTCAGGTTTATGGGTTGTTCCGATCTTGACATCATTGGCGGGCTGTGCACTTTTTCCTGTATCAGCGGCATTACGGTTGCTGTCCAGCGCTGCATTGTATTCGCCCAGTAATTTTTTTGAACCAGGCTGGTTTCTGGCAAGTAAAGTTTGAGAAGGGGTTTGCATGATTCTCAGATCAAGCAGATCGCCTTTAGGAATTTTATTAATAAAATCAAGTTCATTGAGCGCTTCCGGTTGCTGCATATAAATGACAGCGGTAGCAGTATCGTCAATAACGCCTTCCCACATGATATTGGTGGTTAACTCCAGCGATTTAATAAGGGTTTTCGCTTCTTTCCAGCTCATGCCGATCAGG
>JADYYU010000224.1 GCA_020853515.1 Chitinophagaceae bacterium
ACACCAATCCAACAGGCTTCGGTAAATTTCTGATGCATAACGATAATGCCTCCAATTATGCCACATTTACAAAATACGGAAGTGCCTTTCCGGGTGGTGTTTCAGGTATCGCTTCGCAATATCCTTTTGCGAATATGCTGGCGTTCGGAAATAACGTAGGCCCTTTCATGTTGTCAAACAACGGAAACGTGGGCATTGCGGTTATCACAGCAGGTGTAACCAATATGAAATTTAATGCCAACCAAACTACAGGTTATCTTGGACTGGGAGGCAACGCATTACCTGCAGCCAAGATCCATTTTAATACAGCCACAGCAAACGACACCATCAAGTTTACCAACAGCGCTACCGGCCATACCGCTGCCGACGGACTGGAAATCAGAACCAACGGCACCGCAGCAAGCATCATCAATAAAGAAAATAATACGCTCAGTCTGGGTACTTTCGACACGGCACGTTTAAGTATTTTAGCCAATGGCAATATAGGTGTGGGTACCACAAGCCCTACTACCAAACTCGACATTAACGGTCAGATTCGTATTCGCGGTGGTGCACCTTTTGCTGGCAAAGTGCTGACCTCCGATGCAAACGGACTCGCAAGCTGGCAATTTCCTGGAGGCACGCCCGATATTTTGCCCGGAACTGCCAAAGGAAATACTCCGTGGTGGAATGATACAATTTGGGTGAATAGCAGCAATATGCTGTATAACAATGGTACAAATATTGGTATCGGCACAAATGCACCTACTGCTTTATTTACTGTTAAAAACAGAATGCAGGTAGATTCAAATGGTTCCTTAAAAATTGGTACAGGTGTAATTTTACCCAATACTTCGCTCAGCGTAAAAAATAGAATGATGGTAGATACAAATGGCACAGCAAAATTTGTATTGTCTCCCGGCAAAGCAGTCCTTGATATTTCAGGCACCAATGACCCGCTAAACAATTTGCAGGTAATCAAAGGTGGCGCAGTGGGGCAACAGGGACTCTACTATACGAATGACGGATTCTTTGGCAAAACCGAGTTTGTTATCAAAGATTCTTTAGGATTTCCGTACTTATATATCGCTGACAATGGCAGCAATGCACCCGACGGTATCATGTTTTTGTCAGGAAATTTTTATGCCGATTCTGTATTTGCTGAGGATATCCGTGCATCTACAGCTCATGTCGATGACATGACCACTGATACTTTCACCGTCAATAATCAGCAGATTAACATCGGCTATACCCTGATGAGTAATTTATCGGATACCGGTAATGTACCTAGCCTGCAAGTGGAAGGGTTTTCAACTTTTACACATCCAAAAACGAATGGCTTTATCAAAGTAGTGCCCGGATTGAGCGATGCCACCGATATGACAGGTATTGTCAGTTTGATTACACCTGATACCACCCAAACCAAAGGCGTGGGTATATTGTCTGAAGGCAACAAGGTAGGTCTGATCGCCAACGCTTTTAACAGTGGCACCTCGGCCCTGACACATGCGATCGAAGCCACTGCCAGTAATAATGGTACTTGCACCGGTCTGCTTGTAAAAGCCATAAACCGCGGCGTGGTTTCCGGTACTAAAAACGCTATCATCGCACAAGCTACCGGAGGCTCAGTCAATAATGCAGGGTTATTTACAGGCGATCTGATGGTAACCGGAAATCTGTCTAAAGGGGGAGGCACCTTTAAAATCGACCATCCGCAGGATCCTGAAAATAAGTATCTGATCCATAGCTTCGTCGAAAGTCCGGATATGATGAATGTTTACAATGGAAATATTGTTTCGGATGCGAACGGCGTTGCTGTAATTACATTACCCGCCTACTTCGAAGCAGAAAATAAAGATTTCAAATATCAACTGACCGTGCTCGACAACAGCAACGATTTTGTAATGGCCAAAGTAAGCAGAAAAATCAGCAACAACACGTTCGAAATTCGCACCAGCAAAGGAAATGTTGAAGTAAGCTGGCAAGTGACCGGCATCAGAAATGACAAATGGGCTGAAGCGCACAGAGTGGTACCTGAAGTAGAAAAAGAAGCAAAATATAAAGGAAGCTACTGGCATCCGGAATTATATGGCAAACCTGCTGAGGAAGGTATTCTGATTCAAATGGGGAACGAGGAATCAACTTCATCGGTCAGATAAGCTTAACGCTCTTTATTAAATTATGCAAAAAGAGGCTGCGCCAGGAATGGCCGGTCTCTTTGCTTTTTTTGCCCTTCAGATCTTTTACTAATTTCAAACTATAGCATAAGCGCTTATGCATTCAGCTTTGGGCTCAAACTATCTGAAGGCAACAATGATCGTCTATTTCATAACCGTCACTATTTCCACACGACGAATTTGATTGTTTCCCATATATCCTTTTATGATTTTGAGATTTTTTTGGCTATTAGCCACAGTGATAAATTGCAAAATGACGACAGGTTATCATTTTAGAAAATATAACTTCGGTATAATTAAGCGCAATCCCCCATATGCTGTTTTCAAATAGACAACTTTGATGTCTCCAAACGCCGGACAATCTGATTAGCTGCCATGTCCATGATATACCAAACCCAAAAACAAGTTTTTCAATGCAATTAACGTTCAACCTTTTCAAGTATGCATGCTGAAATGGACAATTTTGAATCCAGGGAATATTCTGATAAAGGCACAGAGTTTGCAACAAGCAGGATGCTCTTTATCCTGGCAGGTATTATAAAACTGTCCGCCAATCTATCAAAATAAAAAAGAGGCTGTCCCAATAAAGGTAACAGCCTCTTTTTGCTGATAAATAATTTGACTTTTACTTTCTGATCAGCTTATACGTTTTATTGTGCTTTGTATCCAGTAAATAATAAATGGCAGCCGGATACTCTTTCATATCAAGTTCATAACTCCCTTCTGCCTGAATGACTTTCAGGGTTTTGCCAACCGTATTCAACAGTTTTAATTCCGTTTTTTGCGCTGTATAAATGGTACAGCGATCGTCCATCGGGTTGGGATAAACTACGATCTCATTTGCATTTTCACTAAACAGCAGCACCAGTTTACTGTATTCATATGAATGGTCATTGTCTATCGCTTTCAAACGATAATAATATTTATTTTCAATTAAATGCTTATCTTCAAAACTGTAAGCATTTTGCGTTTTGCCTTTGGCTAAAACTTCTCCAATTTTTTCAAAGTTGATACCATCCGCTGAGCGTTCCACATCATACTTCGCCAGATTCGATTCGTTGGTTGCAGTCCAGCTCAAAACTGCATTTGCATTAACAAGCTTGCCTGAAAATGACAATAATTTTGAAGACAATGGAAATCCTGTAGCAGGACCGGGATCACCCAATCCGAAACCCGAAAAGCCGGTGTTAAATTCGCCTCTGATGAAATAGCCATTCAGGAAAGTATTTTTTGTGAGATTGGTTGCAAAATCACGGGCTGTACTTATGATGGCATTATTGATCACAATGGGCATTTTGAATATTTTACCCTGCGTATTCCAGGTGCGGCCTTCTGTTTCAAATCCAGTTTTTTCTGCATTGGTTACATAAAGCGTAATGGCATAATTGCCGGACGGGTTGTTATTGGCCGGTGTAATATGTAAGGTTTTATCAAATACTTTTTTAAGTACATCCGTTTCTCCGGTAATAAACTGAGCGCTATTGCCCACCCTGTCAATGTTTACCTGAGTACATCCATAATCATGATTACTCAGATTTTGAATTCGGGCCATAAGATCGCCATTGGCACTATATAGGTAAATGTCTCCGTTTGGACCTAGGTATTCATTATCATTCGTCAGTGTATTTTCAATTGAACGTGCTGATTCTCCACTCAACACCAGATTATCGAATCCTACGGAAACTCCACCGGTATTATTATCAGTAACCCATCTCCATCCTAACAGGAAGGTTGTATTATTTAAGATGGCAGGCAGATCTACTGTTGAATTTACCACTGTTAAAGTGTTACCCATGGTAGGGCCACCGGGCACGGTTACCCATGTTGGTGTCACCGTATTGGTTGAATAAACCAGTTCCGCATAATCGTAGCCATCTTCGCCCTCTCCTACCCAATCAAAACTTGCCTGAAGGCTTGAATAGCCGGTGGCATTTACCAACCTGTGTACAAAACAGGTGGAAGTTGAATTGATATTATAACCGCAGGTATTCAATGAAAGCCTATAAACCTGCATTGTAAAATTATTAATAGTAGAGCCACATCCTGCAAAGTTTTTATTGCCCCATCTGTTAGAATTCGATCCGATCAGCGTCCAGCCTGCCGGCGGGTTAATGCCACTTTCAAAATCTTCAGTCAGAAATGTAACCCTTTTCAGTAAAGGATTATCACTGTTATCATTGATGGTAAAGGCAGCATTTGGCACCACACCGATCACCGCAACTCCTGAAACAATATTAAACTGTAATGCAAAGGTTTCAGGAATCAGTTCACTGCTTTGATCATCATAAATTCGCACAGTAACCGGCACCATACTGGTAGCGGCGTTAAATACTACCTGATGTGATGGCGCTACAAAACTGCCATTGGTAGTATATTCAAAATCTAGAAATTCGGTTGCAGTTGCACCTGTTGCAATATCTACATTTGCGATCACCGGACTGGGAGGACCATAGGAAGCCATCACATTAACCGTATAATCTTTAAAGCTGCGGCAACCGATCGTAGACACGGTCGTTTCTTTGACCGTTTTTGAAGCGTATTCAAAATTTAATTTAGGCACATGCGGAAGAATTGCAGTAAACAGGCCGCGTCCGTGCGTTGCAGCCACCAAAGTATTATCGGTAGCCCTGAATTGAAGCATATCTACACGCACATTGGCAAATCCGTTATTCGTAGGTGCCCAGTTGGTGGCAGCACCGTTCAAATTATTTGTGCTCCATACACCAAGGTCAGTCGCTACAAAGGCCATATCGTTGCTATCAGGATGTATCATTGCCCAGCGAATCGGCATGTCAGGCAGATTTCCTTCTACAGATGTCCACGAAGTACCACCATTGGTTGACTCCCAGACACTGTTGGCACCAAAATTAGTGAAACTCAAAATAATATGATTTGAATTTCCGTTTTCGATATCGATACTGGAGATATAGAGTCCGTTTGATGTTGGTAAGCCTGTGGAGAGATTCGTAGCGCTTGGTGACACTGCAGCGGCATTGGTTACTTTCACAAACATAGGCGACAATCCTAATGCCTGAAATCCCATCCAGACAGTTGAAGGATTATTCGGATCAACCGTCACTGCTGAAATTTTGCGGGCACCGGTTACTGCGGAGATATCGCGGGTTGAACGTGTATTGGCAACGCCGACGTTTGATACCAATTCATAAAAGCCATTATTATGAGCACCGTATTGTATATCGTTGATATTATCATAGTCAGTTGGATTGATTAAGCGACCAGCTCCAGTACATCCGGCTACACCGCCGAAACCTCCACCACCATTATTCGACACATAGTATGCGTTATATACATAAGAGGTCAATTGAATATTGC
>JADYYU010000225.1 GCA_020853515.1 Chitinophagaceae bacterium
ATGCCCTTTTTGCAGCGCAATTTCCTCAATGGCCCTGCCCATTTTTCCGTAACCGATCAATGCTATTTTCATCGTTTATTATTTTTTGGCCACAACTATTTTGATCCCTGCCTGCCTGCGGTTGTCAAAATAAGGGGAGGCGTGCAAACTAATGTTTTTGTTCATGTCAAATGTTTTCAGATGGGCAGAGGTAAAGGCATCCAGAATATTGATCAGGTAGCAGAGCGTGCCGGCTATCACCGTATATTCCATATATTTTCTGTACGTCTTGCGCAGCAGGTCGATATCCGATGTTTGATAATTTACAAAAGTATCGGTGGTGGTCGGGTCGTTGTCTATTCTACCTAAGTAAGCCTGTTGATAAATATTATATTGTTTGGTGTTGAAGATCATAAATCCGGTAACTGCGCCGGCAGCACCTACTACGACGCCCAGTTTCCAGTACTGCTTATTGTACACCTGCCCTAAACCCGGCAGCAAGGCTGAATACAGACCGGCTCTTTTGGCCACCGGTATTTTTACATTGAATTTGAAAATAGAATCCGGAAAAGGAGGCAGTTTAGATTTTTCATTTGTTTCCGGTTTTTCACTTTCCTCAGGGGTTTCCTGCGCCAGTAGCTGTACAGGCATGATAAAAAGCAGGCAGGCCACTATGTAAATGCAGATCCTGAATTGCTTGATTATCATGTAGAAGTTCGGTTTAGAAAATATAGGCTATTAAATGCTCATCTTATCCAGTATTCTTTCCAGGTCGCTGTCGTTATAAAATTCGAGGGTAATACTGCCTTTCCCGTTCTTTTTACGTTGCAGATTTACTTTAGTAGACAGATGAGAAGCCAGTTGGTCTTCAATTTTTTTGTAAGCTGCAGGCAGTGCGGGCGTTTCTTTTTTTGCGACCGCTGGCTTGCTTTTTTTCTGCTGAATATTTTTGATCAGTTCTTCGGTACTACGCACAGAAAGTTCCTTATCAAGAATTTCTTTGGCGGCAAACAATTGCTGTTCGATATGCTCAAGGCCAAGCAAGGCCCTTGCGTGTCCCATGCTCATTTGCTTGTTGCGAACCGAAACCTGTATCGATGGCGGCAAACGCAGCAGCCTCATGTAATTGGTCACCGTGCTTCTTTCTTTTTTCATACGGTCGGCTACCTGTTCCTGCGTGAGGTTGCACTCGGTCATCAGCCGCTTATAGGCCAGTCCTATTTCAATGGCATTGAGGTCTTCACGCTGCAGGTTTTCAAGTAAGCCCATCTCCAGTATTTCCTGATCGTTGGCTACTCTTACATACGCGGGGATATCTGTGAGGCCGGCAATTTTTGCTGCCTTAAACCTCCGTTCACCTGATATGATCTGATATTTTTTATTGGCCAGTTTAACCACCGTAATTGGCTGAATGATGTCATGCAGCCTGATCGATTCGGCCAGTTCCTGCAATGGTGCTTCTTCAAACGTCCTGCGCGGCTGATGCGGGTTTACTTCAATGGCGCTTAAGGGAATCCGGGTGATGCTGCCTACCAGTACTTCGTCGGAGCCGCTTTGTTTGCTGAATGCATTCACTTCATCTTTAATATTGCCCAGCAAAGCGCCTATGCCTTTTCCTATCTGTGCCTTTGTATTTGGTTTACTGCTCATTCTCTTCTATTTCAATTATTTTATCAATATTTTTTATTTTGGTAAGGTCGTTGCGCTGTAACACCTCTTTGGCCAGATTCAGGTAATTCATGGCGCCGGTTGATTCTGCATCGTACAGTAACACTGGTTTTCCGAGGCTGGGGGCCTCACCCAAACGGGTATTTCGATGTATGATGGTTTTGAATAAACTATTTTCAAAGTGATTTTTTACTTCTTCTACTACCTGATTTGAAAGGCGTAGACGTCCATCGTACATGGTCATTAAAATACCTTCAATTTCCAGGTTGCTGTTGAGTTTGGTTTGTACGATCTTGATGGTATTCAGCAGTTTACCCAAGCCTTCCAGTGCGAAATACTCACATTGTACGGGTATAATCACACTGTCGCTGGCGGTTAGTGCATTTACTGTAATCAGTCCTAAAGAGGGTGAGCAGTCGATAATAATAAACTGGTATTCATCTCTGATCTCCTCCAATACCTGTGCCAGTTTTCTTTCGCGGTTCGGGTGATTTATCAGTTCAATTTCGGCCCCTACCAGATCGAGATCAGAAGGTAACAAATGCAGGTTCGGTGTTTCCGTTTCCAGGATCACCTGCCGGATATTGGTATCGTTTACGAGGCAGTCGTACACGCTGAGTTGTACATTTCGCAGGTCAAATCCGTTGCCGGTGGTGGCATTAGCCTGCGGATCGCAATCGATCAAGAGTGTTTTGTAATCCAGTACGGCCAGACTGCAGGCAAGGTTGATCGCAGTAGTCGTTTTGCCCACTCCGCCTTTTTGATTCGCAATTGAAATTATTTTTCCCATCAGTTACAAAAATGATATTTATTTATGGTAAAATAAATTTTTTTTATACACCGGATGTGCAGGTAGAAGTTAAAGTAATGGTTGAAGGGTGAATTGCAGAGGCCGCTTACAAAGTGGTTTTATGCAAAGATCAGTGCATCATTTCTGTTTATGTCCTATTCAGGTAATATTAGGGTGTTATTTACTTTTTAGGGTAAATTATAAGCTATATTTGCAGGGTGGGAACAAGCGTTGTACCTGATGCCAACTCAGGACTCAGTAAAAAACAGCAGATTGAAAATATGTTTGATGGCATTGCCCACAAATATGATTTTTTGAATCGTTTACTTTCTTTCAGGATTGATACACTATGGCGCAAAAGAGTGATTCGACTGCTTAAACCCTTTGCTCCCCGTCATATTTTGGATGTGGCCACCGGCACGGCTGATCTTGCGATTGCACTGACTGCACTAAAACCTGAATCGATCACCGGAATTGATATTTCTGCCGGAATGCTTGAGATCGGGCGTCAAAAGGTTGCATTGAAGGAAAATACAAAAATGATCCGCTTGCAGAAGGCAGACAGCGAAAACCTGCCTTTTGATGAGGGCACTTTTGACGCGGTGACAGTTGCTTTTGGTGTCCGTAATTTTGAAAATCTGGGTACAGGACTGTCTGAAATTTATCGGGTATTGACTCCGGGGGGGCAGTTTGTGATTCTGGAATTTTCAAAAGTTAAAAAATTCCCTCTGAAGCAATTTTATCACTTATATTTTCGTTATGTAACGCCGGCGATTGGAAAATTGTTTAGTAATAGCAGCACGGCCTATAGCTATTTGCCAAATTCTGTGCAGGTTTTCCCTGAAGGTGAAGAAATGTGCGTAATATTGCAAAAAACCGGTTTTAAAAAAGTAGTATGTACATCACTCAGCTTCGGAATCGCCTCTCTTTATCATTGTCAAAAGTAATTTTATGGGGGTGTTGTTTGCTTTACAGCACTGTGTCCCTGGCGCAGGATGAGAAAATGTACAATTCAGAGCACGATGAAAAGCCCTATTACTTTGGGATCACGCTTGGCTTTAATGCATCGCAGTATAAGGTATCGCAGTCCTCTTATTTTATCGATTACGATACCATCAAAGATATTACTCCCCTCTGGAAACCGGGCTTTCAGTTAGGTATTATGGGCAATGCACGCTTAAGCAGTTTTGTCGATATCAGGGCTATACCCACGTTTATGCTTCGTGAGCAGGGCCTGCGGTTTACGGACTTCCGTGATTCTGTCTTAACCAGTTCCTTTGAATCTATCCTCTTCACGTTGCCGGTCGAATTTAAGTTTAAGTCAGATCGTCAGCAAAACTTTCGCTTTTTTGTTTGCGCCGGGGGCAAAATAGATTTTGATTTTAATGCCAATGCCAGATCAAAAAGAAGTAATGAAGTGATCCGGGTGAAGGCTTTTGACTACGGCTATAATTTAGGTCTTGGATTTGAATTCTATTATCCAAATTTCATTTTTGCTCCTGAAATAAAGATCAGTAATGGACTTGGCAACAGCTTACTTCGCAATGTGGGTGAACCAACCAACAAGGCGATTGATAAGATCACCACCAGACAGATCGTTATTTCTTTTCATGTCGAAGGATAAACCTAAGGCAGGAAATTTAGAGTGAAAGAGCGATACTCCTGTTTTTTTAGATACATCATGATCAGGAGATCCCTGATCTGCCTCAGATTCTTTACTGCCTCCTGTCCAATTCAACTCGTTAAGATTGATCCTGCTTAAGTAATCTGTGGCAAAACAAGCTTATGAAGGTGTTTGGTGCTCAATTGATTATTGAAAATTCGACAGGCAAAATTTGAAATCGATTATCTTACCAATAAAAAATCGCCGGTTTTGGTGTAGTGTTTACCATCACCTAAACATTTGTAACGTAGCAGGTAGAAGTAGGTACCGAGTTCCGCAAAGCCCTGATTGATTTTGCCATCCCAGCTACCATCTGCGTATCGTGAATACCAAACTTTCTGACCCCATCGGTCAAAAATTGCAAATTGTTCGATTTCCATGCCGGTACTGCTGATCATTTTCCAGTTATCATTATTTCCGTCTCCATTCGGCGAAAAGGCGGTAGGTAGAAATACGTTTTCGCAACAATTGCCCGGAGCAATATAGACGGTATCACGCACTTCACATCCTGTAGCATCGATGGCATGCACAAAATAGTATCCGTACCCCAGTTTGGTAGCCAGGGTACTAGTTTGGGGCGGGGTAGAAGACCACAGTACACTCACCGGTGGCACCCCGCCTGTCAGCACTACTTCGGCTTCGCCTTCGTCACCTTTGCCCCAGCAAGGCAGGTCTTTGCCGCTCGCTTTGCTAAAAAAGTCCTTCGCCAGCAGACCAACATAAACAATGGTATCAATGAGACAGCCGTTCGCATTGCGGGCTTCGATGGTATAGGTGCCGGTATTGAGTCCGGTAAAAATACCTACTGTATCAACCGCATTGCTCGTTGGTATCAGCTTATAATAAATAGGGCTGCCAAAATTTGTTTTGATCTTAATTCGTCCATTTATTTTGTCGCAGGTCAGGGGTGAAATATCAATGTTTTCAAAGGTGAGTTTATCGGGTTCTGAAACACTGGCTGTAGCCGTATCTTTGCAGCCATTTTGATCTGCCACAATGATCGTATAATTATTTTCCAGTAAATTTGAAAAAAGGTTATTGCTGCTCACAATATTATCTGGGAGTAAAAAATAGGTATAGCTGTTGTTGGCCGGACTGACGAATACTTCCAGACTACCATCTGTGCCGCCGTTGCAACGGATGTCTTCCGACTTCACATTTTCAATGACCGGATAAGTCGGCGGTTTTACCTCAACGGTCGTATTGAAGGTGCAGTTCTTATTGTCTTTAATCGTAATTGTGTATATGCCGGAATTTAAGCTGGAAAATAAGGCGTTATTTTGAAAGTTGTTACCGTTCAGCGCGTATTCAAAACCTCCATTGGCACTGGTGGCCGTTATGCTCAGGGTGCCGTCGCCGGAGGGTATGCAAGTTTCAGGAGTTGATGTAACCGAGGCTTCAATCGGCTGCACATAATGGATGGTATAGGCAATGGTTTGTTTGCTTGAAAGCGGGCAGCCATCATCCTGATAAGTGACATAAAATGTATAATCACCGGGGGGTGTTGCCGGAGGGATATTCCACTCAAAATGCATCAGCGGCGAAGGTGTATTGTTGTTGCTCAGTGTCATGGTGGCTCCTGCAGGTAAGCCTGAGAAATTTACCGTCACCTTTCCGTTATCGGGATCACTTACCTGGATATCAAACTGCAAATTACTATTAGCATTGCAAATTGTAATTTCGTTCCCGTTGGCAATTATCCCCCCGTTGTTGCCAGTTATCAGGCCTGAAGGTGATTGGTTATTACAATTGCTCAACACTACAAACACCATTTCACGCATGCTGGTACCTACCACAATACCGTTGCGGGTTTCTGTTACTTTAGAAACTACGAGGGCATTTTGTGCTATGTTGGGTAAAAATGAAAGCTGACCTGTTGAACTGTTAAAATAAAAATTGCCGGCCGCAGTGCCTAATGGTTGCGCAAAAGTATAGGGTGCTGCATAGCTTACTATACCACCATTCCCGTTTTGCCCTGGCACCAGATCAAAAGTCAGCAAATCACCATCAGCATCAATCGCACCCTGATTGTATTGCTGTGCATTATTGATACAGAAAAAGGGCGTGGGTATAGTCGTATATGCGGATGACTGATTAGGTCCGTTCAGGTTATTGAGTGTTGCAACTAATTGCATGATGGTATACCCTGCTCCCTGCGTAATATTTGTAATCGCACCACTGCGGCCTGCCTGATTAGCGGCACCCATATCTCCGCTAAAAACAAACTGCCAGTCGGCGGACTGGGCGCTCAGCGTTACATTACCCTTGAATATGAACCGTGCCACACCCGGCAACAGGCCTCCTTTGCAGGCGGTATTATTGATTTCTTCGGGACAAACCGGGGTTACTTCTTCGCCTACAATGCCAAAGGGTGAAAGGGTGATCGATGTGAAGGCATTCAACCCGTTATAAATTGAAATAACCGGCACTGAGGCCGGAAGATTCGGAAACGACGGACCGCTGCAGTCGCCATACAGCGTAAGCGTAATTTCATAGGTATTACCCGATAGATTTTTGTAGGTTAACTCTCCCCCAAAGATATGCGAAGCCTGCGCATTGAAAGCGGACAGTGATAATATCAAAAAAACAAACTTGTATAATAAATTCGGCATCGGTTTCTTTCTTTGACAAAAATAGCTCATTAAAGAATCCGAAAGTATATTGAACTTAAAAAATCCAATAAACCTGGTCTTTGTGGTGGTGAATTACAGGGTAGAGAATTGCGTTGCGTTCTGACATAATTTGATTCGAAGTGCCAGGGGCTATTGCTGGTTTCAAACAAAAAGTACCGTGCAGTCATCATCCTGCTATTAAATATTTTGCCTTCACCAGCAGCCATTTTTGGATGTGCGTACTGGCGGCTACGAAAAAAAATGCTCCCTTGGAGTCGGGAGCACTTTTTTTACTATGATTCAGGCAGCAGGTTACGAATTCATTCGTTCAATAACCATCGACGATGCACCACCGCCTCCGTTACAAATACCTACAGCACCATATTTGGCATTGTTTTGATTTAACACATTGATCAAAG
>JADYYU010000226.1 GCA_020853515.1 Chitinophagaceae bacterium
ATTTAACATCCTTCACTTTATCCATATCATCGGCCAGTAGTCTGAAGTCTGCATTAAACAATTCTACTTCCACAAGATCAATAACCACTATAGTATCTTTATATGGCAACTCAAGCGAAAGTGCGGTCGGATGATTTTGTTTTACGTAATTGCATATCAACTCTGGCTTTATCTGAATAACTTCCAGATATTTGAATTTATTGTCTATGTCCTGTTGCAGGCCGGGCTTGATTTGCTGCTTTGGCAGTGCAGTAAATGATATCGTGCTGACCTGCTCCAATTGCGAATAAAGTTTTACAACATCCTGATAAATTTGTCGTTCCTGCTTTCGCTGTACGGGCATTTTATAATCAGCCACCGGCCGGATACTGAATTCCTGTGCTTTCGTGAATACACAATTCAGTATAAGTATAACAAAAAGTGCTGTTCTTTTGATGGATATGATATTCATGTTGATGTACTTTTAGTTATTACTTACTGCGTTTTTTTGTATTGCTTGCTTTGGCTGACATTTTCTTTCGGGCATCTGCAGGTGAAGCAGGCGAAGCAACAGGTATATTCGTTTTTTGGTTTGCTGCGGCATGCATTTCAACTTTTTCAAACAGATCAGGATGTGTCATTTCGTAAGTTTCGGACTCCGTTTCTGGTTTTCCGTATTCCAGAGGATGAATATACTTGCCCTTGGCGTCACCAGTTTTGTCAACTTCGGCCACCACGCGATGTGCATTTGCAAAAGGATCCTGGCGCACGCCCGTTACCTGCCAGCTTACCTTAGTATTGGGTTCACTTGTTTTTATTTTAAACGTATTATTATTAATTTCTTCTGAAATATAAACCCTGGAATCCTTTCCTATAACGGTTAACTGATATTTGAAATCTTTATTTTCTGCTTCAAAATAGGCGGGTAAGTTCACAATTGCTTCGCCGTTCGCATTGCTCGTCACATTGCCATTGTACACATTCATCATATCAGGGCTTTCTACAAAACTGTGATACAGGTATTTATTAGTCGGATCCAGTGGATGGTCGATTCTGAAAGTGCCACCCCCTTTTGACAGCATACCGCTCACATTAAGTTTGCCAATGAAGTAACCCGCATAATCAAGATTACCTGCCGTTGGACTATAACCTAACATACCAATATTATATCCGAGACCGCCCTGTGCTACGCCATAAACACCACTCTTAGTATCACTATTCGGATTCGCGCCAGGATTAGCAATGCCAATAACCCCCATACTTTCCCCATCTCCTTCACTGATTCCACGAACTCCATAATAACCTCCGGTGCCGGAAACCCCAATAAATCCACCAGTTGAACGTATTCCTACTCCGGCCAATCCGGGTGTTGAATGATTGCTGACTATCAATGCAGCATTATTTCCATTCAGTAGATTCATGTCATTATTGACAATAGAAACCACCCCTAACATAGAGTCGCCTCTGTCACTCGCAAAATAAGCGGCTACATTATTACCATCTCCATTCGCGGTGCTGTATATACCGTATGCGACCGTATTGGCAGTTGAAAGTGCCGATGTATTCACACCGGTATTAATTTCTCCTCCCTGAGCGTAATGTGCTGAGCCCGTTTTTTCGCCCAATACATTCTGGCTCGCATAAGGTTGTCCTGCAAAGTTGAAACTACCGTAGGTGGCATTGTTGTCAGAAATACCATTTAAGATTGCTCCGTAGGTAGCATTGTATCCATTTGGATCGGCAAGCAGCAAATTGGTTCCTGTAAAACTTGCACCATTATATCCTCCATCACCTTTCACACCGATTCCATAATAATTATTGCTGTCCGGGATACTTTTACCATAAATTGCTACATGGTCTTCTGCTACAGTTCCTCCATACTCTGCACGTAAGACACCCCTTTCAATAAAATTATTACTGGTAGTTTTAAACAAACCTGCAGCATCCAGACCTGTAACAACATCCAGTTTGGCCACAGGGGTTAAATTACCAATACCCACTTTTCCGCCATTGCTATTGTAGATGTTATTTCCTGAGGTGATCCACTGCCCTCCTCCTGCAGCGGCCTGCCATGACGCCAGACCGTTTGCATCGCTGGTCAACACTTTTCCAGCTCCCGGAGTACCGCCTTTTATTTTTATTTGTCCGTTAAATTCTGTGTTGCCTCCTGCTGTGATTAACAGCCGTGTCGTATTGTTTGTACCAAGAGTCAGCGAATCATTTTCCCTGTTCATCAGCCGGGCAGCAGTGCCGCTCAAGGCAATATCGATACCATCATTTACCGTATGTCCCGAAGTATTATTGGTGATCTTGATGGTATCACCAATAGCCGCATTGTTGAAATGCACATTCGAAACCGGGTTCACATTTCCACCGATACCAATATTACCTGAATTATAATTCGCATTAAACTTCAACGTAGTGGAGCCCCCCTTTACAATACCCAGACCGACATTACCGCTGTTAGCCAGCAGGAAGGAACCGTTGTTGTTTCCGAATGCCAGTAAATTTGCGTAAAGGTATTGCGCTGAAATACCTGGATAACCGCCCGGATAAGCACTTCCATACTTTGTAAAGGTGGCGTAGTTAGCAGGTATGTCATTGTACAGAATGAACTTACCGAAACCGGATGCATTAGTATTTGTCATCCTGATATGTTCAATATTTCCCGAAGTGGTCAGCAGATCCATTTTTGCAGATGCCGCCGGACTTGCAGTCCCGATCCCAATACTGTTCCCATTATCATAGATCATTGATTTTCCGATGGTATTCAAAGCAGTAAACTTGCTGAGATAATTTACATCACCCGCCACATGAGATGCAGCCGAGTTAACAGCACCAGTGCGGGTTTTGCTATGCTCCACCTCCTTTGCCAATCCTGATTTATCAGCGAACATTGCATACGGCACCGAAAGCAACTGAGTAGTCCCTGCATCCAAATAATCGGTACCGCCTTTCGGATCAATGGCTACTTTGATATATTTGTTGCCAGTTTCCCATTTCACCATTTTCATATTACCGGTGATGGCAGTCCCATTTCCAATTTGCAGCGTGTACAAACCAAATTCGTTGGTAAGCACCTGCTGTATTTCTTCGTACTCCGCAAAGGCAGCATCGAAGGTCGGCAATACCGACAATTTTAATGACATCCTTTGATTAGCAAGCGGATTGCCCTTCAAATCGCGGGCGACACCCTGATAATTAAAAAGTGTTGGCACCTGAGCATTTGCAGTCAGCGTGCCGAGCATACAAGTCACAACAAGGTATGCCATCAGAGAAAGGATTGTTGATTTCATTTTTATATTATTATTTTGGTTATTGTTAATTTACTTTTTGAACTTTATACGAATCGCTGTTTGTAATTCCGGATTCCTCTTTCCTGTTGAAAATCAGAAAGTACGATCCTGTCAGGAGGGACCTCATATCAATTGTGAATTTGTTGAGGCCTTCGGCCGTTACGATTGTTTTATGAATAATCATGCGACCGCCAGCATCATAAAGCTGATAATTTATTTCGGACGCATGCTGTTCATTAAATTCTATGAAGAGCAGACTTTCAGTCGGATTCGGATACACTTTGAAATGACCAACCAGTTTCTTAAAACCCGGCTCAGTTTCACTATTCCCGTTATTATCAGAAGGTAGCGACAGCGATTGAAAAGGTTGTAAATAACCCTGGGTGACAATCATATGACTGTTTCGTTCGGTATTCACCAGAGTCGTTTCGCCTATTGAGTATTCAAACTGTGCACCTGCAAGAGAGCAACGATGGCTGCTGGAATTGATGCTGTTCTGAGCTGCGATGTGCATGTCGAATGCAATCTGCAGGCAAATCAGCAAGTAAAATTTCTTCATAGATTTTGTATCTTAATTCGATACAAATATTCTGCATTTGCAAACAGTATCCTATGGCACTTTTGTGTAGCATGCGTGCAGTAGCATAAGCATGTACATCGAAATAGAAAGAGTTAGCGGGTTAGGCAGCATCCTTTTAAAACCAACATCACAACATAATTTCGATCTCGGTGTTTAAGCCCGGATACTGATTTACCCATTGGATAGTACCACCGCATTGCCTGATCCTTTTTTGGATAGAGTACAAGCCGTTGCCTTCACGATGATTTTCTGCAATCCCCTTACCGTCATCCAGAATGATGATCTTTAGTTTGTTTGCCTCATAAGAAATGGAGAGGCTTGCATTTTTGGCTTCAGCATGCTTGATGATATTATTAAAGATTTCTTTGAGACATAAAAACAGATTTCTTCTTACGAAGCTGTTCATTGTTTGTTCAGGAAATTGCTGCGAAGCATGCACTTTAAAATTCACTTCACTGGGCTCAAAAAACTGTCTGGCGTAATGCACCGTATGATCGATGAATCGGGCAAGCACATCGTTGCGGGGATTCAGACTCCATACCATTTCGCGCATGGTAGTGGTCAGTTCAGTTGCATGATCTACAATTTCATTCAACTCGCTTTTTGTTTCTTCATCACTGTGCTTCTTTTTGAGCATTTCAGAAATCAATTTAATACTACTCAAGCCGCTACCCAGGTCGTCGTGCATATCGGTGCTGATACGGTCGCGTTCAGACTGCAGGGCTTGTTGCTTTTCGAGTTCTTTTTGCTGCGCGATGAGTTTACGTTTAAAATAGAGTCTGGAGATCCAAATGCCGTTTGCGAGAATGGTAATGCCCAAGAGGGTTCGGAACCACCAGGTGTGGTACCAGGGGGGAGCTATTGAAAATTCATATCCGCAAACTTCAGTTCCGGACTCAATTTCATAAACACTTAATTTATAATCATTCGGCGGAAGATTGTATAATTTTATGATGCCGCTTTCATCAATGGGTATTTCAGAATTATTATTTAATTTGTATCGATAATGTTTAAAAACAGAAAAGTCGGTATTTTCGTGAACGAGACGCAGTTCCAGATTATTTTCGGTGTAGTGATAGATGTGCTTCTCGGGATGAACCACTTTCAACAAGTTGCCTTTCTCATAAACCGAAATATCAAACAGGTAACACCGTGGAATTTCGTTGTGCGCCAGGATCGCTTTGGTGTTTACTGCGACAATACCGTTGTCGCCTCCGAAGTAGACAGTGTCGTTGTGAGAGGTTACTGAACTTTGAAGAAAATTATCTGTCAAAAAATAATACCCAGATTTAAAAAATGCATTTGTGCTCGTAAGAATATTTATATATCCTATACCTTCCTCAGTTGAATACCATATATATTTTCCAGCAACAAAAAAACTTCTAATATCGCCTATATTGGCTACCTTTTTTAAATCCAGACGCGCGACTTGTTTGTATACACTGTCCAAAATCACTATACGTCCAGTCGAGGACGAATAGTAAATATCACCCTCGTAGACCTTCACATCTGATATTTGATAATCGTAGTCTACTGATATCTTTTTGACCATTTGATTAGCAATGTCATATTTATACAGCCCATTTAATGATGCAAGAAGTATAACCTCTTTGTACAGACAACTTGGTGGTACTAAACGATCAGTTGTAGGAAGCGAATCAATATGAAATGTATTCCGTAAATAATTCCAAAAGATAATTTTTTTACTATGATCCGCTATTATATAGATAACAGAGTCTGACAAATTATTTGCCAAAACCATATTTTCACCATTGGAAAACAGGCTGTCAAAAGTATTGACTGTTCGAACCAAATTGTTACCCAATTTATAAAAATGAAATCCAGAACCATAAATTTGAGCACCTTTAGTTTTAAATAAATTAGTAACAAATGTCTTTCTTTGAAATGATGCCGACTGAAATTTCCGTACATCCGATGCCACGCTAAACACCCCGCCCTCGGTTCCCGCAAATAATGTTTGATCGCTGTGTAACAAACATCGAACAGTACCCACTTTCATATCTTGATCGACCATTTCAGTAAAATATCTATTATCTAAATTTTTAGTAAATAATCCTTGCTGCGTACCTATAAAAAAAGAATGACAAGCAGAATCGTAGAAATTACTGTAGAGTGAATTTCCCTCCTTGTACCAATTTTTGGAGAAAGGTGGCTCGCAGTAATAATTATTGTTTACAAACCGCGTTTTCAAAACGCCATATTTAAGACTATTGATATATAGCACCTCGTTTCTATCAATGATTACATCATTTATACCATCGTTACTTATTTCGACATCGTGAAAATATACTTGAACCTGTAACAACTTACCATTACTCACTTCATACAAACCAGAAAATCCGGTAACTAAAATCTTATTCTGAAAAAAATTTAATCCCAAAAAATTTTGTCCTGAATTTTTAGTTGGGTAAAACACTACGGTCCTGTCACCCGAGATCTCCAGTAACCCTTTTCGTTGCAGTAGGTAATATTGCTTTCCTGAATTAGATTTATAGGCAATTACTTCTTCATTACAATAAGCAATTGGCAATGCAGATTTACAATCAAGGTTTACACAATTCATAAGAAATGCGCCCGCACTAGTAGAAATAAGCATGTGAATACTGTCAAATTGCTGCACACTGTAAACATTCCTTCCAGAAAAAAGTTGAGCGTGAGTTTTTCTACTTATCAGAAAGCAGGTGTTTTTAACCGGATTAAAGACTTTAATTCCATCGGAAAGTGTAGCAGCCCAAATATTGCTGTTACCATCTTCAGCAATGGAATTTACAATTGAATTACTTGACCAAACTGAGTCTTTTTCATTGCGTCCGAAATTGATAAGTTTGCCGTTCTGATATAATTTCAAACCTGTTTCGGAGCCCATCCAAACTAACCCTCTGGAGTCTTTAAATGTGCAATAGACCAACGTTGGCAAGTCCTCTGCAACAAGGACAGAAGACAAAATAAAAAGAATAAGAATTAAAAAATAGTTTTTCACTTAGAACATTTGAAATTATAAAAGTTTATTATACTTTTATAAAAAAAAACAAATGGCTAAAAACTGCGTTCCAGTATGCGTCGAAACTAAAATTGTTTTCACTGTTGATTATGACATGAATACAAGTAAACCTCAAGGTGACATTTTCGATCCTAGAAATATCCATATTGCTGTAAAACTTCCTAGATCAGGATCGATAACTTATCATAAACTAAATCAAAATATAGACGACAATAAAGTTATATTCTCCGTTGTTACGACAGTGCCTGATAGCAGTTGGACTAAAGGAACGCCGGCTGGTTTTAAAGAACATGATTGTGATGGACCCGATGGAGTAGCCGGAGGTTTGGCTGTCATAAGCAAAGTGTAATTTTGCACCTTAAAGAGTGCTTAATTTGCTATTTTCCTTTTTCCGTAATTATAGAAAATCTGAGGCTTGAAAGTTCAGCAAACAAATATGCTTTAACTTGGCGACTGACATATTATCCATAATCGAATTCATTCAATTACATCGTGAGAGTCGTCGAAAAATTGAATAAAAATGGGAGCTAAGTTGAAGTTTTAATATATGCCCATGTTTACATATTTGAACAGGTATTACTCACTTAGAAAATTCTCAGCATCTTTGTTTACATTGATGTGTTTCAATTCCAATTCCGTACCCTCGCTTGGA
>JADYYU010000227.1 GCA_020853515.1 Chitinophagaceae bacterium
CTTCTATGATTGCCGCCGGCATCGGGTAGGTTGCACTGACCGCAGTCTGACTTTTTTTGTTGAAATCGATCACAGTTGACTTTGCATTTTGAGCATTAGCGATAAAAGCCATCAACATACACGTGATGAGTGGTGCCAGAAATTTTTTCATGTAAATTATTTTTTTTGCAAAGTTAGCCTCTTTCGTAAATGCTGGTGCTAATTAATTATTAAAGGCTTTGCTGCAAGTAAATATTTTGGCCAATAAAAATTACGGATACGCAGTATAGTAGCATTCAACCTGATTTTGAAGCAGGCCGGCAGACCAGATCTATTTGAAATTGTCTGACTGGCCGGCAGTAAGCATCGTTTTGATGTTTGCCTCCTGACCATCTGTTAAAAATTGACTCGAAACGTAAATTGCCGGAGATAAAGTAAAATGCATTTAATACTTTTACCTTTTCAAACAGCACTTTACTTTGAGTATTAAAAAATTAGCGGGGCAAACCATCTGGTACGGCGTGCCCAGTATTGCAGCCAGGTTTTTAGGGTATATTTTAAATTTTTCGCTGATCTTTCTGTATAAACCTGCGAATACGGCCGATATCACGCAGATCTATGCCATCTTTCCTTTTTTGAATATCCTGTTTACCTACGGTTTGGAGACCAGTTATTTTCGTTTTTCAAATCATATCGAAAAGCATACTTTATACAGTACCCTGTCCAATTCAATTTTCATCTCTACCATTTTACTGACCGGTATTTTGCTGATTTGTCACGGTCCGTTGGTTGAATTTACTGAAATGCAGGATCATCCTGAGTTTCTGACTTATATGGCCGCCATCGTATTTCTCGATACCTTGAGTGCATTGCCATTTGCAAAGTTGCGTCAGGAAGAACGACCCAAAAGGT
Organism: Chitinophagaceae bacterium; assembly: GCA_020853515.1. Taxonomy (GTDB): domain Bacteria; phylum Bacteroidota; class Bacteroidia; order Chitinophagales; family Chitinophagaceae; genus OLB11. The sequence goes on from JADYYU010000227.1 coordinate 892, forward strand.
ATGCATTTATCAAGATCATCGGTATATTTTTGAACGTAATGATCGTGATCTGGTATCTGGGTTTTTGCCCGGCCATCGCAAAAGAAAATCCGGACAGTTTTTTATTACTCGGTTACCGCGAAGAGATCGGTATTGCCTATTATCTGATCGGAAATGTGGTGGGTGCAGCTTTTACCTTGTTGTTACTGATTCCGCAACTTAAAACAGTTAAACTTCGAATTGATAAAAAAGTGTGGACCGAGGTCATGATCTATTCCATGCCATTGATCATTGTCGGCCTGGGCGGTATGATCAATGATATGCTGAGCCGTCTGGTGTATCAGCATGTAAGTCCATTGCCGGTATTAGAGGCAAAGCATGAGTTGGGGGTATTTGCTGCCAATTACCGTCTTGCAGTGTTGATCACTATTTTCATTCAGATGTTTCGCCTGGCGGCCGAACCCTTCTTTTTCAAGCAGGCCAAAAATCAGAATGCACCCGAAACTTATGCGAGGGTGATGTTATTTTTTGTGATCGCCTGCTCGGTCATGTTTTTATCGGTCAGCCTTTACCTCGATGTGTTTCAAAAAATCATGATGCTCAAATATCCTGACTATGGTGAAGGCATTCATATCGTACCGATACTTGCATTAGGGGGTGTTTTTTTAGGGGTGTATTATAATCTCTCGATCTGGTACAAACTCACCAATAAAAACTGGTACGGAGCGGGTATTACCCTTGCCGGTGCAGTGATCACCATCGTGCTCAATATCTTCTGGATCCCCAAACACAGCTATACCGGCAGCGCCTGGGCCACCCTCATTTGCTATTTATTTATGATGGTGTGCAGTTATGTTTTAGGTCAAAAATTTTACCCCATCCCTTACAATGTAAAGCGTATCGTCATGTATGTGGCTGTTGCCATCTTCTTAAGTATCGCTTCCAGGTACTTTAATCTGCAAACAGAGATGCTATGGCTGCGACTTGCATTCAGTACGTTTTTGTTTGGAGTGTTTTTTGGGGTTGTTTATATTTTCGACCGTAAAAATTTTACCTTCCTGCCGGTGGTGGGTAAGTATTTTAAATAGCAGGGTAGACACCCGGTTTACTCGCTCAGCATTGCAAGTGCACTTTCGTAATACTGCAAAGCAATATGATCCGGAAGATACTTTTGATAAAAAGCCTGCATTGACTGTAAATGATCTTTTACTTTTGTATTTCTGTTCCAGCAAAGCTTGGCCAGGCATTCATGACAAAGCCACGGTACCTGCCTGTCCAGCTCTGGCAATGAATTTGATCCATTCATATTACACTCGTATGTTTTGCAGTGCGTGATTCCGAACATATGAGCCGTTTCGTGCGAGGCTACATGCAAAGTGCGGCAAAGGGCCTTTTCAAAACTGACAGGTTTGCCGCGGGCTGAAATAAATCGCGCAATGCTCCACACACCGACCCTTTTTTGCAGACTGGCCAGACCGAAAACATAATTCCAGTTATTCCCCGGATATAGGTCTTCAGCAGTCAGCGCGATCATAGATAGTGCATCTGCAGGTAAGGCCGGAAATAGCAAACTATCCAAGATATAGGCGGCGTCTAATTGCCCGTTACTCCGAATATTAGTTGCAGGAATTTGGCGCAGACTAAAAACCTGTGATACTTTGACATCGATCAGAAAGAATGCTTTCAAATATGCGCAGGTTATGTCGGCAATAGCAGTGGCAGCCGTATCAAAAGAGCCTATTTTTGCTAAATAAAGATATTTTCGTAAAGTGTCGCCTGTAATAGGGTGCTGGTCCTGATAAGTATTGAATGCGATGGACGATTCGTTGTGTTCAGTGAGCCAGTCGCCTTCCAGTACCTTATCTTTAATGCTGTCTAAAGGCTTCAGTTGTTGAGCAACCTTCCATTGCTGATTATCTGAGCAGGCGACCCATAATATTTGAAATAGCAGCAAAAGAAAGAGATTTTTCATAAGTGTCGGGTGATGAATAACAAACGTCAGATTGCATAGAATATTATGAAGCTGGCATGAAAGTGTGAATATTATGCTTCGTCACTACAAGTTTGCTTATTGTAGATTACTTTTGCAGCAATCATTTTCTGAAAAATATGTCCGATAATACACTCAAGAAGACTTTCCTGAACAAGTGCGAGATCAAGGCGATGGACGCAGAGCATAAACGAAAACTATCGTTTAATATCGGGAAATACAATGATACCGTGGTGAAGGGTAAAATGCAGTTTGCTGATCTGGACAATGCCCGGAAAAAAGCCAAGAATATCAAGTGGAAGACCATTGAAGATCTCGATAAATATCTGGTGGAGTTTGAAATGAATTTTACAAAAAATGGCGGCAAGGTGATCTGGGCCCAGGACGCGCAGGAAGCAAATGAAGCCATACTGGAGATCTGTAAACGGCATCAGGCGCGGCAGGTCGTGAAAAGCAAAAGCATGGTGACCGAAGAAATTCATCTCAATGATTTTCTCGAAAAGAATCATATCGAAAGCGTAGAAACCGATCTGGGCGAGTATATACAGCAACTGGACGGGGAGCCCCCTTATCATATCGTAACGCCTGCCATGCATAAAAGCAAGGAGGATGTTGCCAAACTTTTTCATGATAAACTGGGCGTAGAGCCTCACCTGACACCCAGCGAACTGACGCTGGTGGCCCGTAAAAATCTGCGGGCTATGTACACCAGCGCTGAAATCGGTGTAACCGGCGGTAACTTTCTGCTGGCTGATGTTGGCGGCGTTTGTGTAACTGAAAACGAGGGTAATGGTCGACTAACCACTGCGTTTCCGAAAGTACATATTGCTATTGTGGGTATCGAAAAAATGATCCCCTCGATCAATGATCTTAATCTTTACTGGCCCCTGCTGGCTACCTATGGCACCGGTCAGAATGTGACCGTGTATAATACAATTTTTACCGGTGCCCGCAAAAAGGACGAGACTGACGGACCCGAAGAAATGTATGTGATACTGCTCGATAATGGACGAACCAATCTGCTGAAAGATCCGAATGTGCGCGAAAGCATGTATTGCATCCGTTGTGGCTCATGCCTGAATGCTTGTCCTGTTTATAAAAATATTGGCGGTCACACCTATGGCGCTACTTATAGCGGGCCGATCGGTTCGGTGATCACGCCGCACATGAAAGATTTTGACGAGTTTAAACATCTCAGCTACGCCTCTTCACTCTGCGGCAACTGCACGGAGGTCTGTCCCCTGAAGATCAATATACATGGTATGTTGCATTATAACAGAACCCTGGCTGTAAAACTACATGATACAGAGTTTACAGAAAATACTGCCTGGAAGATGTGGAAACTGGCTATGACCCATCGCAGTATGATGGATGTGGCCGGCGCCGGTATCAAAACAAAAGTGGTGAACAGCATCTTTAAAAATAGCTGGGGTAAGCGCAGGGATGAATTGTCGTTTCATACCTCTTTCAAAAAAATGTTTGCAGAAAGGAATTCATAAAGTTGAATAGCATACTCCTCTATACCAAATCATATTCTGCACGTCAGACTTTTGTTTTTGATTTTATATTCAGGGAGGTCTATGGTGTAAATTTTGAAGTGCTGACCTCTGCTTCAGCATTTGCACAAGGAGAGGGGTTTAAAATTAATTACTCAGAAGATGGACTACCTGCTAATTTGCAGATCATCCCGCATGGTTTGCTTTTTGAACCGGATATTGTAGCACAACCATTATCTGTAGCTCAATGGCGGGGATTGCCGGTCTTCTTTCAAACGAGTAACCGTCAAGTGCCGTTCGATCTTTTTAGTGCGGTCTTTTATTTGCTGAGTCGGTATGAAGAATATTTGCCATATACGCCGGATGAATTTCAGCGCTATCCACATACGGCATCTGTTGCGTTTAAACAGCACTTTCTGCATCTGCCCCTTGCAGATCTTTGGATGAAAGAATTAAAAGAACTAATGCTGAAATCAGAGCCGGATTTGCAATTCAGAAAGAACAAATTTCATTTTATCCCAACCTACGATATTGATATCGCTTATAGTTATTCCGGTAAAGGCATGGTTCGTAATCTGGCGGGCGCGCTGCAGGATATTTGCAGGGCCGATTTTAAATCAATTAAAAACAGATCGGCTGTGCTGAGGGGTGTGATGAAGGATCCTTATGACAGCTATGCATTTCTCGACGAAATACATGCCCGGTATATACTGAAGCCTGTATATTTTTTTCTGGCAGGAAAAAACGGAAAGCTTGATAAAAATATTCCTTTTGAAAGTGAGGTAATGCGAAAGCTGTTTGCGCACATTTCAAACTGTTATGATGTGGGCATCCATCCATCTTTTCAAAGCCATGAGAATGTGGCAGTTTTAGAAACTGAAATAGCAAAGATTCCGACCGGGAAAAGCCGGCAGCATTATATCAGGTTTCAACTTCCTCATACTTTTCGTACTTTGCTTGCTCAGGGCATAAAGGAGGAATACTCGATGGGTTACGGCAGTATCAATGGATTCAGGGCAGGTACTTCATTTTCATTCCTGTGGTTTGATCTGGAGAAAAATGAAACAACGGATCTGAGGCTTTTTCCTTTTTGCTTTATGGAATGTAATTCTTTTTTCGAACAGCATTTCTCTGCAGCACAGGCCGCGGCAGAATTGAATCAGTATCTTGAAAGTGTTCGTCAGGTAGACGGTCATCTGATCACCATCTGGCACAATTTTTCATTGGGAACCGATCCGCTATGGGAAGGCTGGCGATCTGTTTATGAGGAATTTTTAGCGAAGCTTTAAAAAAACAGATCGGCTGCAATGCCATCTGCAAATAATTTGCCCTTCGGCGATAGTCTGAGGCACTCGTCATCACCGATTGTCAGCATTTGTCCATCTACAAACTCATTCATTTTATGGTTGAAAATCTGCTGCTCTTTTTCATTCAGCATTTCAAAAAAAGCAGGGAGAGGCAAGCCATCTGAGGTGCGCAGAGACACCATGATCTTTTCATTGATCTTCTCAGTACGTTTCAGGTGCTCAGTTTCGCAAGGAATTTCATGCTGCATTATTTTTTTTATGTATTGTGCATTGTTTGAAATATTCCATTGTCTTGCTGTACCATTGTAAGAGTGTGCCGAAGGACCAATACCCAGATAGGGCGCGTTTTTCCAGTAACTACTGTTGTGTTGCGCACGATATCCTTTTTTTGCAAAATTAGAGATCTCGTAATGTTCGTAACCGGCTTCCATTAATCGTTGAATCAGGTATTCATACTGCCTGCCTGATGCATCATCGTCCGGTGCCGGAAGTTTGTTTTTGGCTATCATGGCGTGGAGAGCTGTTCTGGGTTCTATGGTCATTGCGTAGCACGATAGATGCTGCACCGGATATTGCAGTAAAGTGTCAATATTGTGTTTCCATTTCTCATCCGTCAGTAATGGAAAACCAAAAATCAGATCTGCACTTAGATTAGTGATGCCTGATTCAATAGCCGTTTGGATACACTTTTTTGCCTGTGCTGCATCATGGCCACGATTCATAAACAAAAGGTCTTCGCTGTGAAAACTCTGTATGCCGATACTTAACCTGTTGATACCTGCCTCTTTCAGGTCAGCCACTTTTTCGGCTGAGATGTCATCCGGATTGGCTTCCAGGGTACATTCAATATTTTCAGCCACTTTAAACACTGACCTCGCTTTCTCGATCAGCGAGTTGATCTCTGAAACATTGAGCAGGCTAGGTGTGCCGCCTCCGAAGTAAATGCTTTGTACCGTTTGGTTTTTCAGATAATTTTGCTGCAGATCCATTTCATGCAATAAAGCTGCCAGCATTTCGTTTTTATACCGTAATGAAGTGGAAAAATGAAAATTACAGTAATGACAGGCTTTTTTGCAAAAAGGAATATGGATATAGATACCGGCCAAAGCAACTTACAGATTTTATGTTAAAATGTCTACGGGATGCAGATCGGCTGTCGTTGAAATCAGGCCATTCTTTATCCAATTAACATCGATTAAAATGAAGATAAAAGACAAATGTACTTTCTTTGCAATTAGCAACCCATCCTAAAATCAGATACCTGCTTTGTCATATCGCCCTATTTTTTTGTACGCATGCAATGTATGCTCAAAAACACCTGCTTTCGATTTCCGGCGCCGATAAGGATACTTTTATATCGCTTACAAAAATCGACACTGTTTTTAATTCTTTTGTCGAATGTCGTGCTGCATTGAATGATGCGCACAACAGGCTACTGCAGGCCGGTTATCTCACACATAGTATAGACAGCGTGCAGGTTACTGATAGTGCTACCACTGTGCTTGTGTACACCGGCAGTCAGTATGTATGGGCTTCGTTGAAAAACAGCAATATTCCCACCTGGCTCCTGACGCAGTCGCGGTTTGATGAGCGCAGATATTTCGGAAAACAGGTTGAAATGGAAAAACTTTCGCCGGTATTTGAAAAGGTGCTGCGGTATTTTGAAGATAACGGCTATCCTTTTGCGTCCTTCTATTTAGATAGTGTCAGCATCATAAATAATGGCGTAAATGCCAGATTATATCTCGACAGGGGGCCATTGATCAAAATCGATACGGTAGTGCTGAATGAAGACGTGAATATTTCCCACAATTTCGTGACACAATATTTGGGAATCAAAGAAGGAGCACCTTACAATGAAAGCCGCATCAAAAGTATCAACACACGAATCAGGGAACTTGCCTTTCTGCAGGAGTCGGCTCCCTGGCGCATGGATTTTACAAGCACTACCAATAAACTGAATATTTTTCTTAAACCTAAATCAGCCAACCGGGCAGATGTGCTGGTTGGTCTGCAACCTAGTACCCAGGAAACCGGTGGCAAATTTTTACTGACAGGGGATATCAAACTGGCCTTTGCCAATGCCTTAGGACAAGGAGAAAATTTGCAACTCAATTGGCAAAATCTGCAATACAAATCACCCCGTTATAATATCCTGATTTCGCTGCCTTACCTACTGGGTACCCCGGTGGGTGTGAGTGGTAAATTTGACTTTTATAAGAAAGATACCAGCTTCCGGACCATCAATGGTGAATTGGGTTTGTTTTATCAACTCAATGCCAGCGACCGGATCAAGGTTTACTATGAACTGGCAAGTTCTCGCCTCGGCACGGTCAATATTCCTGCTTTGATCGCCTCTCGCAAGCTGCCGGCTAATGCGGATGTGGCCTACAAAACGATCGGAGCCGAAATGACTTTGCAGGAGGTAGATTATAAACTGAATCCACGTAAAGGATATAAGGTTTTACTGAATGCATCCGTTTCGTTCAGGAATATTCTGAAAAATTCGACTATCGAAAACACGTATGATCCGGTGGAGGGTAAAAATTTTGCTTACTTATACGATACCCTGCAACTAAAAAATTATAAGTACAATCTGAGTGCTCAGTTGCAGTATTTTATGCCTCTGGGTAAACGTCTTATTTTAGCCGGAATATACAATGGCGGCATCGCATACAGTACTAAAGCACTCTACAGAAATGAATTGTTTCAGATCGGAGGTTATCGCTTGCTGCGCGGATTTGACGAAGGCAGTTTGTTTGTAAATCATTATCATGTGCTGACGCTTGAGCCACGCTACCTGATCTCGTTGAATTCGTATTTTTTTCTGTTCAGCGATCTGGCTTATGTACAATCAAAATTTGCAGATGTTTTTATCAAAGATACACCTTGTAGTGTAGGATTTGGCATGGCCTTTGAAACCAAGGCCGGCATTTTTAATATTAGTTACGGTGTAGGCAAAAGTACCAATCAGGATTTTGAATTAAAAAATTCAAAGGTGCATTTCGGGTATATCAGTGTGTTTTGATGCTCAGCTTTTATCGCTACAGCAGCAGTTCTGGCCCTGAATGATTGTTGAATTTCGCTCGTACAGAGAAAGAGGTTCTATTGCAGGATCCTTAAGAAATTAACCCAGGATCCTACGGCGTCGCTGTATTGTTTCGACATCACGCGACTGATCTGTGCGATATGATCCAGGTCGTGCACGGTCCAGGTAGCCAGTAATTGCGACAAGGTGACTTCACCAAAGGCAGGGTGCCGACCGGTTTTGTTCAGGTCTTTTTTGTTTAGCTTAAAAGCCATTAGTTTGCTGATATTCTGTTTACGGAGTTGTGCAAATTCATCCAGTAACTGATCGATCTTTTTTCCTTTACTTTCTTCAAACTGCGCAAAACGATCGAAGGTTGCGAAGGTCTTATCGTGCAGGTCTGATAAGATCACTTCGGCTCTTTGTATCCAGTTTACGCGTTCGGCATACACTAAATGTCCTACTACATCAAAAGGTGACCAGGTATTTTCGCCTTCGTCTTTCATGACCCATTCAGGCGATAAATCATGCAGCATTTCGCGGAGTATGGCAGGTGTTCTTTCAAGAATCTGGATTGATTGAGGGATAGAAAAATTCATATTACAGGCTGGTTTGGGTTTCGGTACTTTTGAATTATAAAATAAAAATAATAAAATTCGCTTTTAATTTCCCTACTTGCTGGCCTTTTTCTTTAGGTGTATCGGCTTATTCGAAGTACTGAACAACTAACCGAGGGGCTGCTTGCAGTGCCATGTTGTAGTGTAGAGCTCCGGTGCATTGCTGTATGTTATGGCATCATTTGTATCCGTAGGGAATAAACATGGGGCCTGCAATACAAGGGTACACATGCGTTTTATAGACGCCGTTTTCAAGATAACTTTCCGCCCAGCAGTATTCATGGCCTTTGGTATCATCGTTTTTTATTTGAGGCACATACCAAAAAATGATCTGGCCGTTTTGAAGGGATTCCTGGTTAAGGAATTTTTCAGGGCCCTGCTCAAAATTAGTATTGCAGCAGGGGCCTATTGTTACAAGATCGTTTTCTCCTTCATCTGTTTGCGGATGCAGTTTGCTCACGTAAGTGTAGGCATGATCTCCTCTGCCTCCATCTTTAAATTGTCCCCGGGCGGGTTCTACGTAAAAACCGGTTTGCTGCGAAGTACTTACTTTATACACATATCCTTCGGCAGTGAATGTTGATTTGAAATCCTGCAGCACCCACTGCTCATTTTGCCAGTTTGCCCATTGCTTACCGTTCCATTGGGCAAACTGTTGCTCATTGCCGGCAAAATTGATCCTGATCACCGGCCGGTAGGTGCCGTTATTGCCGCAACCCCTGCCGAGGCTGGCTACGGCTGTACGGAAGCGGCCATCAAGGTAAAATTCAAATCGTTGCAAATAGTTATAATTACAGGGTTGCGGCCATTGTGCACTGCTGAAATTCTGCTCAAGCGCAAAACCTATTTTTGTGCCATGGTCTATAATGTCGCTTACCCGTGGCTCGCTCACTGCTACAACAGCCGACTGACTGAATTCAGGACAACCTACAGCATCACTGTATCCGAAGCCTTCTGTGTTACTGTAGTTTACATGCCAGTCTACTACTTTGGCATTGTTCACTAACAGTTGATCCTTGTAAAAGACTTCAGAAATACGCAGGCCGTCGCTGGTAGTAATCACATAATTCAGTTTCCAGCCATCTTTATTTAATGCAGTAATTTGCTTGCAATAGCATTCCATGATTTTGTCAAATTTCAGTTGTTTTTCGCTGACCCGCTTTACGGTTTGTTCCTTTCCTGTATTCGTCCACCGAATGCCTACTATTTTAAAATCAGTCAGATCGACGATCACCCACAAGGCTCGGTCGCCCTGCGTAAAAGTGGGGGCTACACATAAATGCAGGCTTCTTTCGCATCTGGTATTGTTGAGTGCCGTTTTAGTATTGGCCATGAGTGCCTGCTGTTCGTTTGGCTTATATCCCAGTGCTTTCGTAACTTCAGGGTGATGAATGGCTATCTGAATGGCAAGATCTTTTAGCGCCGGCGTGATATCAGGCTGTGTTTGTGGTGTATTGTTTACGGATATTACCTTTTTTTCTTTCACATCAATCAGGGCAGTCGTAGACATATTTAATGCGTAATTATACATTTCTACTTTATAGACTTTTCCATGCTGATTTGCCACCTGAATTTCCTGCGGTCTTGCCGGGTACACATTGAATATTTCATTTCGGAATGCCTGCCTGCTTTGTTTGTCGAAAAGATTTTCGCAAAACTTCGCATCGTTCAGAGCAAGTGCCTGCGCCATCGCCTGTGTGCTGTCTGTATGCTCAAGTAACAGTACCGGTTTGCTTTTTTTTAAAGCCTCTTCTATCAGCAGTATTCTCGCTTTGACTGATGGCAATAGTGTCAAATTGCTGTCCGTAAGAATCATAGAATTAACTGCGTGCTGTTTTTCGGTGTCTGCATGCGGCGTTTTTTCGTCGGTACAAGCACTGTGCAAAATAACAAAGTGTGCGATGGCAAACAAGCGGAGTAATCTGTACATGAACGCAAATGTAAATATCAAAATCAATTATTTACTAAACGGCTCCGTAAACTGAGGATTTGCTAAATACGATGTATCTGTGAGTGAAGCCAGAAAGCAGATAAGCTCATTTTTTTCTTTGGATGAAAGGGTGAATCCCTGTACAAAAGGGTGCTTGTTTTTATGAGTAAAACCGTCACCCTGATATTCCCCATAGTCTAATTTCCTCCCACCGCGGGCGTATATATTGATGACTTCTTCAATAGTTTCAACACTGCCATCGTGCATATACGGCGCGGTCAGCATCACATTCCGCAGAGAAGGTATTTTGAATTTGCCATCATCAGCCGATCTCAGTGTTTTTTTTCGGATGCCAGGATCAGCAGGCGGATATGTGTTCAGAGCTGCCAGATTGTACAAGCCTATGTTTACATAAACACTGTCCGGATTGTTAGTAAAGTGACTGAGTGTAAAAGCAGGTGGCCTGTGACAACGACTGCATTTTAATCGGTCACTGCTAAATAGTTGCAATCCATTTAGTTCATCTTCTGTTAGGGCTGATTGCTCACCTGCGAGATATTGATCGTATCTGCTATTGCTGAAGTTGAGGGTTTTTAAGTATGCAATTATACAGTCTTCAATATGCCCTGCGGTGAAGGTCGTATCACTGTCAGGGTAGGCAAGGCGGAACAACGCATAATACAGACTGTCGCCCTGAAAGAGCTTTTGCAGACCGGCATCGCTGAAATTGCAACCCATTTCAAGGGGGTGTTTGTTATATAAGGGTCTTTTGATCTGCGTTTCGAGCGATTGTACTCCGGGATTATCCCAGTCAAAATAGCTGCTGCCTGTCAGGTTAATCAGGGAGGGCGCAGTGTGCAGCAGATTTTCACCTAAAGCAGAAACGCTTCTTCTGTATCCGTCAGTGAAAGCAAATTGAGGACTATGACAGCTTGCGCATGATTTGGAACGGTTGACAGAAAGTTTTTTTTCAAAAAAAAGAAAATGTCCGAGGTTGATCTGATGCTTTTTGACAGAAAATTTTTCAGGTTTACAACAAGAAAAAGCCAGTAAGAAATAAAGACATAAAAATTTAGCCTGCGTTGCTTTCATGGCTCTCAAAAGTAAAACATCCCTCAAAATAAAAATGAGTAAAATTTTTTTTAAATTAAATTTTTAATAATGTTTAAAAAAAATAATGTATTAATGATTTTAAATTAAATGTTTTGATGAATAAATTTATTAATGTTGCAACATCATTTGCTTATGAATTTTAAGAATGTATATTGTGGCCTTATTTTTGTTAAATTAGTCAAAATTCTCAATATGAACCAAAAACTACTCCTGCTTTGCGCGTTTTTTTTATTTTCAACCCAGCAGATTTTTTCACAGATCAGCGGCGCTGTTTACCGTGATTATAATGCAAACGGATTGCGTGACATGGCGGCTCCGGTAACGGAACCAGGCGTCGCGGGCGTTGTAATTAATGCTTATGACGCAGGTAATAGTCTGTTGTCTACCACAACTTCAGCAAATGATGGTTCCTATTCGATGCCATTTACTGAAAAAGTTAGAATAGAGTTTATTATTCCGGCGGGCATGAACTGTGTGAGTAATAATCTTGACTTTACAGGTGCCGGCGTTGACGGAAATAATGTAAGGTTTGTAGGGGGCAATATCGCAAACTTAAACTATGCGATCAGTCATCCAAATGACTTTATTAAAAATACCAATCCATTTGTATTTGTGCCGGTGTTTACCTCAGGTGATCCATTGGGAGGCGGTAATTCCGGCAGTACACCGGGTTTTTTAGGTTATACCTTCAATTCAACAGCCACACCCTCAGATACTAAGTCATTGCCACAGTCTGAAATGGGCACCGTTTGGGGGACCGCTTACAGCAAGCAGGCCAACAGGATTTTTACCTCTGCCTTTCTTAAAAGACAAGTTGGTATGGGGCCTATGGGATCCGGTGGCATTTATATGCTGGAACCTACAGCGGCCTCATTTAACGTGACGCAATTTTATGATATGGACGCCAACGGATACCGAACACGGGCAGCGGCAGGTGCTGTTGCTTATGGAGCCGGCAGTTCATTTACAATTACCGGATCTGGTACTATCATTGATTATAATGGGCCCATCGATGCGGCCTCAGGTTTTCCTGAAGGTCTGGGTGTGATCGGAACCAATATTGAAAGAGGATTGCCTGCCAGCAAAACGGCAGATTGCAACGATCCGGCTGCATTTGATCAGGTAGGTAAAGTAAGTTTGGGCGATCTTGCGATCAGCGATGACGGTAAGTTTTTGTTTGTAATGAACCTGTACGACCGCAAATTGTACCGCCTGGAACTCGATAATGCCTACAATCCGGCTTCAGTTATTAATGTAAGCAGTTACGCCCTTCCGGCTATACCGGTAACGAATGGTGAGTTACGCCCATTTGCCGTATCATATCACAGATCTAAATTGTTTGTCGGTGCCGTTGCATCCGGCGAAAATGGTGGTACCAACAGTTTAAACGGTCCCACAGATTTATACGCTTTTGTTGTTGAAATGACTGATCCGACAGGTGCAGCTACTTTTAATCCAACACCGGTACTCAATTTTCCGTTAAACTACCTGAAAGGGTATCCGATACAGGGTTTAAATGCCACAGACAATAAATTATGGCATAAATGGAGTAATAACACAGCAAATACCTTTGGCGGTGGTGAGTTTACATGGTCGAGTCCTATGCTGAGCAATATCGAGTTTTCCGACAGGGGAGATATGATCCTTGATTTCTTCGATCGGGGTGGTCATCAATATGGCTACAATAACTATAAAAACCTGACTGGTACATTAGCATCCCAGTATGACGTATCGGGTGACGTGCTGATAGCCGGCAAAGACTGCAGTACCGGTGGATATACGCTGGAAAATAATGGAAGTTATATTTCAGACGGCACTGCCATTTCATCTTTAGGTGCCGGAAATACTGAAGGTCCCGGTGGTGGTGAATTCTTTTATCTTGAAATTCCTCCCGATAATTATCACCATGAAACCAGCATGGGTTCAGTGGCGATGGTTCGTGGTACACAAAAAGGTATTTTTGCGTTAATGGATGCCAGTTCATCGTTTTCAGGTGGTACAGGTCATTTTTCAACTGAAGACGGATTAGCCAGCAATCGGGTATTGTTGTATGATGGTACCGATGGTACTTTGTCCAAAGCGAATGGCCTGGGAGATATGGAAGTAGCCGGCGATGAGCCTGACGTTGAGATCGGTAACAGAGTTTGGAAAGATCTGAACAAAAATGGCATTCAGGATGCAAATGAACCAGGCATACCGGGCATACAACTTGCTTTGTGTGAGGCAGGAAATCCTGTTGCCATCGCTACTGCCACTACCGATGCAGACGGCCACTATAAATTTTCATCTGCAGCAGGTACCAGCACAGCATCTGACATTTACGGTTTGTCTCTTGTTTATCAAGGTAGTTATGAAGTAAAAGTAGTGGGTGTGGGCGCCGGACTGAATGTCGGTTCAAATTTAACCTATATCAGTTCCGCAAATGGCGAAGTCAACGGAATTGACAATACCGGTGCTACGATTAATAACAGTGATGCATTTTTGCAGGCAGGTATTCCGTCTATCCCATTGAAAATTGGTAAACGTGGTGAGAATAACCATAATTTCGACATTGGTTTTACACCCCTTTCAACTTCTTGCGCTAATAATCTGTTGCTCAATCCAAGTTTTGAAAACAGTGCAGCGCCTATAACTTATGGTCAGCTTTTCAGTCCAACAGACTGGAATGTTAACAATGCAGCCTACCCTGAACTGGCTTGGGCTGTTCCTGACAGTATTTCATTTTTGATTCTGTCCAGTACTGCGCCGCTTGCTTATCAGCAAGTGCCCGTAATGAAAGGTTATTCCTATCAGCTTTCTTTTTACAGTGCCATGCACGATCCCCTGGTTAATGACGGAAAAGTACTGATGCAATATTATGATGCTGCCAATAGTCCACTGGGCACGCCTTCGGTATTTCAGGTTTCCTATGATTGGGAAACCACAACTTCATTATCTCCGGCTCCCGATAATATTTCACTGGGTGCTGCCCCCGCAAATGCAAGCTATTTGAAAGTTTCTGTTCAATATAATGGTCCGGCTGCAAACGACTTTACCAAAGTGGATGCTATGTGTCTTACCGCCAGCCCACCCGCTCAGTTAGGCAATTATGTATGGATAGACGACAACAAAGACGGTATCCAAAACGGCGCTGAAGTTGGTGTGGCCGGTATTACAGTGTCGTTGTTTAATGACCTGAATGTATTGCAGGCAACTACCATTACAGATGCATACGGTTATTATAAATTTAAGCCTCTGAGTCCGGGTACTTATACGGTTGGATTCACACTGCCTGCCAACTATAAATTTACAAGTCAGAATGCAGGTGGCGATGATGAACTCGATAGTGACGTGGATGTACTAAGTGGCAAAACAGGTACTTATGTAATCGCGCCGTCTGACAGCAACATGTCTGTAGATGCCGGTATCTATTTCGAACGTCTTCAAACGGCTCAGGTTGGCAACTTTGTGTGGTACGACCTGAATCAGGATGGCATTCAGAACGCAAATGAAAAAGGGATCAGCGGTGTCACAGTGACCCTGTATGATCAACTGGGCAATATCGTAGCCACTACCATTACGGATGCTTCTGGTTTCTACAAATTTACTGATGTGGCACCGGGCACTTACACCATCGGTTTTTCTACACCTCCGGGATTGAGTATCAGTCCTAATAACGGACCGATCGGCGATCCTTCTAATAGTGATGCCAACCCATTGTCCGGCCTTACAGCGCCTTTTACAGTGGTAGCAGGCGATGATATTACTTATATCGACGCCGGTATGTATAATATTTCTGTTAACGCTCCTTTGCTCTCCGGTTTGGGCGACAGGGTTTGGTATGATATGAATCAAAACGGATTGCAGGATGCCGGTGAAACTGGTGTTTCAGGTGTTACAGCAACATTATATCAGGCTGACGGCATTACAGCTATTTCTTCTGTTGTTACTGACGGATTTGGTAACTATGTATTTAATGCCTTACCGAGTGGTCAGTATGTTGTCGGATTTAGTAACCTCCCGGCTTCGTATGCGATTACTACGCAAAATGCAGGTTCTGACAGCACTGTCAACAGCGATATCGACGCCGGAACTGGCAAAACTGCTGTTATTAACCTCGGTGAAGGTCAATATAACATGACGTATGATGCCGGAATTTTCAACACAAATCCGACCAATAACAACAGCATTGGCGATTTTGTTTGGAACGATGCCAACAAAGATGGTATTCAGGATCCGGGCGAACAGGGAGTTCCGGGTATTACCGTTACTCTATATGATAATGCCGACAATATCATCGCTATTACCTCTACTGACGCCAATGGATTTTATCTTTTCCCTGATTTACCAAATGGCACATACTACGTAGGATTCAGCAATTTGCCTGTAGGATTTGAATTCAGTCCGGCAGCGCAGGGCGGTCCGGCTACGGATAGTGATCCAAATGTGTCTACTGGTCTTACAACAACTGTTGTACTTTCAGGAGGGACCCATATCACTGACTTAGATGCCGGTATCCATATCGGCAGCAGTAATATCGGTAAAGGAAGTCTGGGTGATAAAGTCTGGTATGACATCAATAATAACGGACTTCAAGATGCCGGAGAGGCGGGTGTGCCTGCCATCACTGTTACCTTGTATGCGGCAGACGGCGTTACTGTACTGGCCACTACCACTACAAATGCACTCGGAGAGTATATTTTTACCAATCTGGATGAAGGATCATATGTAGTGGGCTTTACAAATTTGCCTGCGGGCTTTAGCATTACTGCAAAAGATGCAGATTCGGAAGGTATCAACGGTGAACTGAACAGCGACGTGAACATCGGCACTCAAAAAACAGATGTTGTAACCTTAGGGCCCGGTGAAGATAAATTGAGTGTGGATATGGGTATTTTGCCTCCTGCAGGTAGTGCTGCATTGGGTGATCTGGTTTGGTTCGATCTGAACAACGATGGTTTGCAAACCGCCGGCGAGCCTGGTGTGCAGGGAGTTATGGTAACACTGTACAATGGCGCCGGCAATGCAGAAGCAAATACAACTACAGACGTAAACGGTAACTACCATTTTGTAGGTTTGGCACCCGGCATTTACAATGTTGGTTTCGAAAATCTGCCTGTAGGCTACGATTTTGCCACTTATAATGCAGATGCCAACGGTATCAATGGCAGTGCAAACAGTGATGCTGATCCTTTAAATGGACTGACGCAAACAGTGACTCTTGCGGCAGGTGACAATAACCTGAATCTGGACGCTGGTATAGTGTCGTTAACGATTGCCAGCGTAGGCGATTATGTTTGGTTCGACAAAGACCAGGACGGTATACAGGATGGTAATGAATCAGGCGTTGGAGGTGTGCTGGTAACATTGTATGATGCATTGAATGTGCCTGTAACAAGTACCTTCACCAAACCGGATGGTGGATATATTTTCACCAATCTGATTCCCGGTACCTATTCTATCGGATTTACAAATATTCCCGAAGGTATGAAGATCACCATTCAGGGCTTAGATCCGTTGGCAAACGATGACAGTAATGTAGATCCGGCTACCGGAAGAACATCTACCTTTACCTTGCCTGCAGGAACACACAATCCAACCATTGATGCAGGACTTACAACGCCTCTGCTTGCTGGCTTAGGTAATTATGTATGGCACGATGTAAACGAAAACGGTCTGCAGGATGCAGGCGAACCGGGTGTGGCAGGTGTACTGGTTACCTTATATGCCAATGATGGTATTACGATACTGGCTTCTGCTACAACGGACGGAAACGGAGCTTACTCATTTACGAATCTTGCTGAAAATACTTATGTGGTAGGATTTAGTGAACTCCCTGTTGGTGCAGTTCGCACGCAGATGGTAGGTGCACTGAACGATGCGGCTAACAGCGATCTGCTGCCAAGTGGCAAAACAAATGCAGTAACTCTCCCTGCCGGTACATATAATCCAAATATCGATGCAGGTATTTATTACGGCTTCCCGTTGGCGGCACATCAATTGGTAGCAACAGTGGCTGTAATTGAAAATGTGAATCAATGTAATGTCAATTGGTTTACCGCATCAGAATTAAATACCAGAAATTTTGATATCGAAAGAAGCACAGACGGTAAAACCTTTACCAAAACAGGCAACACCGCTGCGAAAGGTCATACCAACGGTAAAACGAATTATAACTTTATAGATGATATTAGCGCAATCGCCAATGTACCATTGATCTACTACCGTATCAGACTGAATGATGTGGATGCTAATTATAGTTATTCAAATGTAGTCACTGCACGTCCGATGAGCGATGGCAATCTGTTGGTATATCCGACTGCTTTCAGCAATGTGATCAATATTGAATATACTGCTGAAGATCAGTCAGCATTGGAGATCGTACTGACAGACGCAGCCGGTAAAGTGATCGTGCGTCAGCATGCTGAAACTGAAAAAGGATTTAATAAAATTCAGATGCGCAACCTGGATGGTATCGCCGCCGGAAATTATTTTATCAAAATTCTGAATGCTGACTTTGATGAAAAATTCATCATTAAAGTACAGAAAAAATAGCACATTTATTGAGTGTAAATACTTAAAAAGAGCGTCTGTTACAGGCGCTCTTTTTATTTGGTGAATTATTTATATAAATTATAATGCGGCGTTGGTATAGTATTTACTTTGCTTTATAAAACCGAAGGTCCGGCATTATTAAAATATGAATAGCATTGCATTTTACAAACCAATTTCATGGCCGGTTAACGGCCGGTAAAATGAAAACAAATGCAAGAGGTGAACAAAAAATGCCGGTGGAGAAATGTACCATACACCAATGGTTATTATCAGGTTTCCGAACAGGGTGATGTCAGGGTTGTCAGCAAAAAATGCAGGATGTATGCGGATGGATTGCTTACTGATCAAAAGTACGAAGCGGTGCCCGTGGTTCTGAAGAGGAAAAATTATAAAAGGATCGAACTGTTAATACCTGCTGTGACTCTTAAAACTGAGTGGGCAGTAACGGACACAGCGGTCAGTTCCCTCATTTATGCCGCTTTTCATGGCCTGTCCAATATCGCTCCCGAAAATATACTTCATTTGGATGCCAATGAGCAGAATAATGACATCCGCAATTTAATCTTATGTGACAGGGACGAAAAAATTAATTTTATCCAAAAGAACAGGGATAATGCACTGGTTTTTCAGTATCCCACTCAAACAGCAACCGGTTTTAAGGCATATTCGCCTGCCCGTAGATCGCTCGGTATTTCAGAATATGATCTGGAAGGGAAGAGATTGGCGGTGTACCTGAATGCTGCTCACCTGAGTTACGTAAGGGGAATCAATATTCAAACAATCAGAAAAGTGGTCTCCGGCTTTAAATTTCTGGAATTCAACAATCGAATCTTTAAAATTGGTTTCGGACCCGCGCATGTGGATGCACATTTAATAGCTGAAAAGAAAATGGTTATCACCAATCATACCGCAAGCAACAAAGAAAAAAAGATTTTCAGATATGATACTTTGGGCAAACTCAACTGCGTCTACAATAATCTGTTCGAAGCTGCTGCTTTTAACAGCATAGATTTAAATTGCATCAAAGATTGTATGCGAACGAAGCTGCAGTATAAGGATTATATCTATCTCGCCATAGACTGAGTGATGGTTGACAGCGCAAAACCCTCAAACGCAGGTTGTATGGTACTATTGAATAAGCCACAGTACTTGTAATGCCGGCATGGCATACTCAGAAAATACAAAATGAAAAAAGGCCCGCCGAGAGGGTATAAAAATTTTAAAAAAATAATTTGTTTTCAATAGTTTGCATATATTTGCAGCAGTAGGTTATTTATGTGACTTTTTCAATCACAGGGTGCTGTCGAAAGGCAGCACTTTTTTTATGCTGTTTGTTTTGAAAGAAATGGAGCGGCGTTTTCCTGCCTTTTCAAAAGGAAATTCCGCAAATTGCGCCCCGGGTAAATCAGCCCTCATCAAGCCTGCCACCAGAAAATTAATTGTTTGTTCAGAAAAATTGCTGTAAGTTTGCATAAGATTTGTGCGGAGGGAACTATAATAGTTCCCTTCTTCTTTTCTGTAATGCTAACAATGGATATGACCCCACAGGAACAAATTGCCGCTTTTGTAGACCAGAGTCTGGAAGGAACTGATTGCTTTCTGGTGGATTATAAAATTAAACCAACCAATAATTTTAAAATTTTTATCGACAGTGATACCGGGTTTACATTGGAGAAGGCTATTGGGATCAATCGCAAAATCCGAAAACTGGCAGAGGAAGCAGGCCTATATCCAGAAGGAGATTATTCGCTGGAAGTCTCCAGTCCGGGTGTAGATGCTCCGTTGAAACTGTATAGGCAATATGTCAAAAATATCGGTCGTAAACTGGAGGTAGAACTGAAAGATGAAGCAGCGGCCGGCATAGTTGGGAAATTATTGCAGGTAGATGAAAGTAAAATTACAATCGAAGAGAGTTCTGCCCGGAAGGCGAACAGCCATGCTGCACGTGCAGCAAAGGTTGCAGCAGAGCCCAAACTGACTGAGGTGGCATTCGATGACATAAAAAGCGCAATGGTGTGCATTGAATTTTAAAAAATATAAATAAAAAAACAATAATTAAATTTAAAAAAACA
Source organism: Chitinophagaceae bacterium (assembly GCA_020853515.1). GTDB lineage: Bacteria > Bacteroidota > Bacteroidia > Chitinophagales > Chitinophagaceae > OLB11. The sequence continues at coordinate 20,958 of JADYYU010000227.1, forward strand.
TGGCAAGTATCAATTTAATTGACTCGTTTGCAGAGTTTAAAGATGCTGAAGACATTGATCGTCCCACGCTGATCAAAGTGATCGAGGATGTGTTTAAAACACTCATCAGAAAAAAGTACTATTCGGATGAAAATTTTGATGTCATTGTGAATGATCAGACAGGTGACCTTGAAATTTTTCAGCGACGTGAAGTAGTCGATGATGCTGATATCATGAATGATGATACGCAGATTGAACTGACAGAAGCCAAAAAAATGGATGATAGCTATGATGTAGGGGATGAAGTTTATGAAGAAGTGAAAATGGAAACGTTCGGAAGAAGGGCCATCCTGGCAGCAAAACAAACACTGGCTTCACGAATCAGTGAACTGAAGAAAAATATCTTGCTTGATAAATATAAAGAACGTGAAAATGAAATTATAACAGGAGAGGTTTATCAGGTTTGGAAAAAGGAAATTATGCTGCTGGATGACGAAGGGAATGAACTGATTTTACCTAAATCAGAGCAGATCCCTTCGGACTATTTTAAGAAAGGGGAAACCGTTCGCGCAGTGGTGAAAAAAGTTGAACTGAGGGGCAATGGTGTAGTGATTATTTTATCACGCACCCACCCGAATTTCTTAGCCAAATTGTTGGAAATTGAAGTGCCCGAAATAATGGACGGTCTGATCAGTATTAAGAAAATTGTTCGTGAACCGGGTGAAAGAGCGAAAGTGGCCGTGGAAAGTTATGACGATCGCATTGATCCGGTTGGCGCTTGTGTGGGTATGAAGGGAAGCCGTATTCATGGCATCGTACGCGAATTGAAAAATGAAAATATTGATATTATCAATTTTACGCAGAATATACAATTGCTGTTGCAACGCTCACTGACTCCGGCAAAAATCAGTACGATGAATATTGATGAAACCAATAAATATGCAGAAATATTTATGAAGGCTGATCAGGTGTCATTAGCGATCGGCAAAAGAGGGGTCAATATTAAATTGGCTCAGGAGTTGACCGGCTTCAACATTGATGTGTTTCGGGATGATCTGGAAGAAGGCAGCGAATTTGATATCGATCTGGACGAATTTACCGATGAAATTGATGCATGGGTTATTGATGAACTCAAAAAAGTTGGTTGTGATACCGCTCGCAGCGTGCTGAATCTGACGGATGATGAATTGATTCGTCGTGCCGACCTTGAAGTTGAAACGATCAAAGAGGTAAAAGAAATTTTACAGCGTGAATTTGATGAGGAAGAAAATGAAAAATAAAACACAAAAAACAGCCTATCTTTACCACTTGGTAAAAATGATGAAACGTAGAATAATATAGAGAAACACACGGAATATTTAAACAAAAAAAGTTACTGTAATCTTTAAAAATACAGACCAAGCTAAAATAAAAAATGTCAGAAAGTACACATACAATACGTCTCATGAAAGCGGCCAAGGAATTTAACGTTGGTAAGGATAACCTCGTTAAATTTTTGAGCAATGCGGGATTTTCAGTTGATAATAAGCCCGATCCTGTGCTTTCACCAGAGATGTACAATGCTTTGATAGCAGAATTTGATGCAGAAAGAGCTGCCAAAAAGAAAAGTGAGAACGTGGTGCTTTCCAAATCAGGTGCAGACGATCATAAAGGCAGACCTGAAAAGAAGGAAGAAGTTGTTTCATTAAAAAATGAAGCCCTTGTAAAATTGAAAGAGGTTGGCAAAATTGACCTTGAACAACCTAAGCCTGCCGTTAAAAAAGCAAAAGAAGCCAAACCCGAAGAGGTGACTGCTGCAGAACCCGTTATTGTAAAAGCGGAAAAAGCAGAAGACGTTGAAGAAGCTCAGCCTAAGAAGGTGAAGAAGGAAGCAGTGACTGAGAAAATGAAAATTGAAGCCCCGGAACTGGAAGGACCTAAAGTGCTTGGGAAAATTGACGTTGACAAGCCGGTGAAAGCTAAGAAGAAGGCGACGGCTGACACTCCGGAGGAAACAAAAACGGCTGAGAAAGTCGAAAATGTTGCTGCTCCTGTCGTCGAAGTCGCGAAGCCGGCAGTTCCCGAAGTTGAAAAGGAAGATGAAGTTGTATTGCACACCATTAAGCGCGAAACCCTTTCCGGCCCGAAAGTAATAGGCCGGATAGAATTGCCCAAAGAGCAATCGAAAGATAATAAGCCAAAGGAACAGAAGAAGAAAAGAAAACGGATACCTTTAGATAATAAAGGACAGACAGGTACCGGCGGAACATCTGCCGGGACAACCTCTGCAGGCGGCACTACCCAGCAAGGTGGTCAAAGACCTTATACATCGCGACCGGGTGATCAGCGCGGTACTTTCAGAAGAGATAACACCAGAACAGGTACCGGTGGTGCTTATAAACGACCTGATGACAAGCCGATCGACCAAAATGAAATTCAGGATAAGATAAAAGAAACGCTGGCTAAGTTAGGCACTACCACACGTGGTAAGAGCTTAAAAGCAAAATATCGTCGAAATAAGCGTGAAGAAATGGCTGAAAAGCGTGCCATCAAAGAAGGAGAGGAGACTGATCACCTGCTGCAGGTAACGGAATTTATTTCAGTGATCGAACTGGCAAACCTGATGGATGTGGACTTTACCGACGTAATCAGCAAATGTATGAGCCTTGGTATTATGGTTTCAATCAATCAGCGTCTGGATGCAGAGGTCATTGAACTGGTTGCCAGTGAATTTGGTTTTGAAGTGAAATTTATTAACCTCGAGCAGGAAGCAGAACAGGAAGTGGAAGTGATCGATGCCGACGAAGATATGGAACCTCGTGCACCGATCGTAACGATAATGGGTCATGTTGATCATGGTAAAACATCCTTGCTCGATTATATCAGAAGCGCCAATGTGGTGGCCGGTGAAGCCGGAGGTATTACGCAGCATATCGGCGCTTATGAGGTAACCCTGGCTAATGGAAA
>JADYYU010000228.1 GCA_020853515.1 Chitinophagaceae bacterium
ACGTTTATTTGTATTCAGGTTATTATAAGTCATAAAATAATAAGCTGTATCTGAAATAGAATTTTGTTTAGGATTCAGTTGCCAGTTAGGATCTTTGTATAATGGAAGATCCACTTTCCCGTCAGCTTTGGTTCCATAAAATTCAACATAATCGGCAGCAGTCAGCGTTCCGCTATTACTGACAAAAACTGCGATTTCCTGTCCGTCGCGAAACAACTGCAGGTTTTCGCCCAGCACGGTATTAGGCATACCCAAGGCAAATAATGAGGTCACCGGAATTCGATACAAACTGTCGGCATGTATCTTAAACTTATAGTACGTTTGATTATAATTGATCCATTCGTTGCCGAAGGTCTGCGCATGCACGCGATGAGCAAAAAATGCCAGGGAAATCAGCAGCAGAAATCTTACTTGTTTTGCCATAACTATTTTTGATCGTTTAGTTGGTTATTAATTTTGTTCGCCTTCTCGTCAACCTCCGTATTAGCGATGCCGAAGGTGCTGCCTTTTTTGTTAATGTTTAATTTCAGGGAAATAAAGTGACTGTAAAGCGGGCTGCCCTGCAGGTTTAAACTTGAAAAAGAATAATCGATCATCAGGCTTTTCATTTTGATCCCTACGCCAAAGGTCGGCTGAAACATGGTTCGCTTTTTGGTATTGGTGGTATCGTTGTCATTTAATACACGCTGAAAATTACCAATACCACCACGGAGGAAAAACACATTGTTATATCCCATTTCCAGACCCATTCTTGGATCGATACTGAATGGACTGGCGTTGATCAGATTACCATAGCGTTTACCATCGGTCGTAATATCCAGATTGGCTTCTGCCAGCAAATTGATCTTTTTGTCAATTTTAAAATTTCTGCCACCACCCAAAATAATTCTTGGGGTATTCACTTCGGTGCTTTTCGAAACTATTTCGTTTCCGGTTTGCGCCAGTACCTGTTTTTCTTTATCTGTAAAACTGAAAGACCACAGCGTGTATGTAGTCGTAATATCTTTAAAAGCTGCTCCCCAGCGCCACTTCCCGATTTTTGCCTGCAGGCCCAGATCGATGCCCCCACCCCATGCGTTGGCCAACGAACCGATATTACGATGGATAATTTTAAGGTTGCCGCCTACACTGATATCCACATCTTCGCGATCAGCAAATTTTTTCAACCGTAACTTTTGCGCATAAGAAATCAGACCGGCATAATCAGATGCGGAGATCGCTTTGATCTTTGAATAGTCAACAGTGCCGTCAGGCTGTATCAGATTTAAGGTATAGGGGATGTCATCGATTGCAAAGCGGATCAGAGACACGGCCAGCACCCCTTTTTTATTTTTCATCGGAAAGGCGGCACCCAGATAATCGTATTTAGCGATGCTGCTGAAATACTCTGAGTGCATCAGTCCTAGCTGAAAATCAGTTTTGATGTGATTAAGGCCGGCCGGATTCCAAAATGCAGCGGTCACATCATCAACTGTGGCCACCTGAGCACCTGACATGCCCATCCCTCGCGCTCCTACCCCTAAATTTAAAAATTCATTGACATATTTTCTTTGTTGTGCCTGTGCGAAACTGATACCGCTCACAGCAAAAAATAGCAGGAAATACTTTTTTAACATAAGATTGAATCTTTTTTATACCGTCATTAACGATGTCATCGAATTAAAATTGTGCAGATCATACAAAAATACTTAAAATAAAGTACAGAATTACATATTATGAAATAATTTATTACCAAATTTGCACCTTGAAAAATTAATCAATTGCATCTATGACAAATTTGATCGAAGAGCTGAAATGGCGGGGTTTGCTGCAGGATATTATACCCGGAACCGAAGAGCAGTTAAGCAAGGAAATGACGACTGCCTACATTGGTTTTGACCCTACTGCCAATTCGCTTCATATCGGCAATCTGGTACCGGTAATTTTGCTGATGCATCTGCAAAAATGCGGACATAAACCAATCGCCCTGGTGGGAGGTGCTACCGGCATGGTGGGTGACCCCTCCGGAAAATCGGCCGAAAGAAATATGCTTCCGCTTGAAACCATTCAGCAGAATATCAATGCACAAAGAAAGCAACTGGAGCAATTTCTGAACTTTGATCCTGCACTGCCCAACTGTGCCGAGATCGTCAATAATTTCGACTGGTTTCAGCATATTTCATTTTTAGATTTTATCCGTGATATCGGTAAATATATTACTGTGAACTATATGATGAGCAAAGACTCTGTGCAAAACAGACTGGAATCAGGCATGTCATTTACCGAATTTTCATACCAACTGGTGCAGGGTTATGATTTTTATTATCTGAATCAGCATAAAAATGTGAAAATGCAAATGGGCGGTTCTGATCAGTGGGGAAATATAGTAACCGGCACCGAACTGATCCGAAAAAAATCCGGTAATGACGTTTTTGCTTTTACAGCCCCGCTGCTGAAAAAATCAGATGGCAGCAAGTTTGGCAAATCAGAATCGGGCAATGTCTGGATAGACCGGAACAAAACCTCCCCCTATAAATTTTATCAGTTTTGGCGCAAAGCCGTTGATGAAGATGCCGAGCGCTACATCAAAGTATTTACATTTTTGTCGCAGTCGGAAATTGAATCTTTAATAGCCACACATCGCGAAGCACTGCACTTATGTGTATTGCAAAAGCGTCTTGCACGTGAACTCACAATCAAGGTGCACAGCGAACAGGATTACGAATTTGCCTTAAATGCATCTGATATTTTATTTAGTGAAAATACTGCCGATACCCTGAAGAATTTGTCCGAAGCTGAACTGCTCGA
>JADYYU010000229.1 GCA_020853515.1 Chitinophagaceae bacterium
ATGTTTGCTCCCAGGCCACGTGAACCGGAATGCGACAATAATGCAATATACCTGCCAGCTTTTAACTGCAGCGCATTATCTGCACGCAAGTCGATCAGCCCCCATTCCACAAAGTGATTTCCGCTGCCGGAGCTGCCTAGTTGTTTATAAGCCTTTCCCTTCAACTTTTTTATGAGGGCTATTTCATCAAATAACTTATGATCCAATACTTCATGCTGTTGCTTCGTTTCCAATCCGCCTTCCATACCAAAATGCGTCCAATCGTTTAAGGCTTTTTTGCATTGAAAATGATATTGGTTGAACGCCCTTTCGTTTGCATCAAAAATAGTCATAGCCATCCGGCACCCGATATCAACTCCGATGCCATAGGGGATCACTGCATTTTCAACGGCCAGCACGCCTCCAATTGGCAGTCCGTATCCGGCATGGGCATCGGGCATCAACGCTCCTCTTACAGCAACCGGCAATCTTAATGCGAGGTTCATCTGTTGTTTAGCGGTGGTATCAATATGCTTTGTACCATATGTTTTGAGTGGCCTTGCTTCAGTTAACAGATCATGACTTTCAAAATTTATATCACTTACTTTTTCGATAAAGCAATGAGCGATTTTACTTAGCGTATCATGCACTGTGTAATTCTGCGGATGGCTCCGGATAGCCGTTAATAATGTCATCACATCCTCTGAAGAATGGTGTTTATAATGTTTGGACATCACCTCAATCGCAATGCTTCTTGCCTGATTGTTTGTATATCCTATTTTACTTAATTGTTTTAATTGAATGTTGCTCATTTTTTCTTTTTTAATAAATTGAAACAGACTGCACGATCGTTTTTCAGTCCGTAAATAATTGTCTGTTTATTGTGCATCCTTCGCTGTTTTATTGCTGTAAATTCTTTTATATTATTGTCTTTGTGCGTGAAACTTTGCAACCACCTGACTACTTAAGGTTCATGTTTTAATACACCTTCTGTGCTGCAATGGTCATTTTGCGACTTGAGGGTCTTACAAGTTTAGTGTCTGATTGAAATTTCACAGCTCCCTCGCTGAAGATTCATTACTGCTCACCCGTTTTTATTGACTGAAGACCAGTGCAGTTGCGGGATGCATATAAATAACAGGATTCACTATGGCATTGCAGGAGTACCGTATTTAAGGAATTGCAGGGGCGTATTTTTAAAAATGACATCACACCTGCAATTAAGCAGTGAACCGTGAAAGGGTGATATGTGTATAATTAGTCATTGTTCGCAATTTTATATAAGTTATAAAATCTCTTAGAGTTGCAAATGTAATTTCAAAAATTAATACACTCCAAATATTTTTTTTGAAGTAACATTTTACAATGCAAAGCTTTGCCGGCAACTCACCATCTGATACTGTAGAATGTCTTTTTAAATTTCTCAAAATACTTACCGCGATCGAGATCACTGCTGATAAACAGCAATGCCTCGTTGCCTTTCAATATAAATCCGTAAAAGATAAGATTGTGATACAGACTGCCCTTTCTGGTTTCACGCAGGGCAACTGAATACGTTCTCATTGAATTTACCACAGTATCTTTTTTTACAATTTGATCCTGTGTATTGCCTTCTACTAAAGCAGACGTTTCGATCAGTTCTTCGATCATATCTTTCACTGATTCATAGGTGGTGTTTTGAATCCACATCAGCGAAAATGCGGAAGGCGTTTTTGCCGACTTCAGATCAGACAAACCGTTTTGCGTATAGATACTGACATCACCGTCGCGCTGGGTAAAGTGAAATCCGCTGAGGGTAGTATCGACTTTCACCGACCCGATTGACATCTGAGCTGAGACCGCTGGTGAAACGAATACGAACCAAAGCATCATCATCATACCTTCTTTAATAACACTCATTTGCATCTTGCTTTTGTTGTTTAAATTCATAAAATAATGACAGTCTGCTTCACTCAGTAACCGGCTGCTTAGTTCGAAATTGTAAAACTGCAAATGTAGTATGACGCACTTCACTTTTCAATTTTAAATATGGCAGCATATCTGGCACATCCGTATGCTCTGCCAGGTTCAATCCCGTTTAATCTGGTTCATATCATTCTGCAGAACAGCTAATATTTTACTTTCAAAAAAAATCACTTTACCTTTAAGCCATGTTAAAGCACGAACAATACTTATTCTACTTTCTGGTCATTCTAAGTCTTAGTATTATTCTGGTTCCGAAATATTATATTACCGGTGACGGCGGTAGTCATGTATATAATGCAAAAGTATTATTCGATTATGTTTTAAATCACGATCGTGCATTTTACAAAGACTATTATGTAATCAATCGCAGTATTGACCCAAACTGGATGAGCCATTTGATGATTGGCTTTTTTCTGCAATTTTTGCCGGCCTGGCTTGCTGATAAATTATTTCAAGTCATATATGTACTCACTTTTGCCTTCGGTTTCAGATATCTTATCAGATCGATCGAAAAGAATAATAGTTTTCTGAGTTTCCTGTTTTTTCCCTTTTTATTTACCTTACCATTTCAGCAGGGCTTTTATAATTATTCGTTGGCGCTATCATTTCTATTTTTTACAATTGGCTTTTATATCAGGGCGAAGCATGATCTTGAAAACGCTGTTCATCAGTTAATTTTAGCCATATTACTTTTAGTGACGGCCTTTTCGCATGGGATGCCTGCTATCTATGCAATGATGATTATTGGTTTATTATGGCTTGCTGAACATTACCATTACTTTTTTCCGATCAATCTAAAGAAGATCCTGTATTCACTTTCGCAACTTCTACTCATCTTTCTGCCGGCTTTGTTTATGATATTGTTATTTATGGCTAAAAGAGGATTTGGTACTGAACCGCATGCCTGGAGCAAGACAAAAAAACTGATCGAATTTTTAAAATTCTGGACTTCGCAGAGTACACGCTCAGAAGAAATTTATCCTGCGGTAGCCTGCGGTATTCTGCTATTGATTTATCTGATCGTACTGCTTTTTACCCGCATGAAGGTAAATATCAACCATAAAAATACCATCGGATATGTTTTTGTATTCATGTCTTCTTTTACCCTGCTCTCCTATATCAATTGCCCGCATAGCATTGGTGGTGCGGGTTCTATCGATATAAGGCTGGCGTTTTTACCCCCACTATTTCTGATACTATTTTTTGCATGCAAAAACTGGAACGATATTCTGAAAAGAATTTTCATCGTCAGTTCATTTGTAATCTCCTGCTCATTTTTAATTATCCGGTTTCCATTCGTGCTGAAAGCAAATCATATTGGTAAGGAAATTATGACGGCTGCGAATGTGATTGATGATAAAAGCGTTGTACTTAATCTGCATTTTGACGACTGGCAACAACTCGACCAAGGCAGGGACAGTCTTTTTCATAAGGATGGTTCCTTTATACATTTCAGCGACTTCATCGGTGCGGAAAAAAACAAACACCTCATCATGGTGATGAACTACGAAGCCGAAATCAATTATTTTCCGGTAAACTGGCAGGCAGGCAAAAACCCGCGTGAAAGTATCGCAGGTTTGATACCCGGAACCTATACGCCCTGCGGTCAAATTTCCTTATACGAGCAGCAGACGGGACGCAAAATTGATTATGTGCTGATCCAAAACTGGCGTAAAGATGCCGAAAACTATCCCTGCGTCAAAGACCTGATCGCTCAATTAAATACAGATTACAGTTTAGTTTACGAAAGCAGTCAAAAGTATGTCATCGTACTGAAAAGAAATCGGTAATGGATATTCAAATGAAAATATTCTTAGACAGAAAACTAAATTTTCAATTTACATTTGATACTTATAAACCGTAGTCTTCATGAAAGCGCTGATCTCATTTTTTTTTCTGTTAACAGTACAAGGGTCTTTTGCCCAGGTAAAATTTGAGCAGCTTAATGTTAAAAATAAAAATGCACATATTGTCTATACCGGTACTGTAAATACTTTCTCCATAAATTTACCGAAAGAAATTTCTGTAAAAGAAATCACTTCATCCGTTGGCGATGTGAAGCCCATAGACAAGCATACTTTTATGTTATATGTACAGGAATTTACGGAAGCCCCTGTAGAATTGAAATATACAAAGATTAAAAATGGCGTGAGCATTGAAGAAATCTATCCTGTAAAATTTATAGTTAAACAGTTACCCGACTATTTTCGTTTCAGATTAGGTGACTATGTTGAAAACGGTAAGGCGTCGCTCAGTAAAATTCAGAAAAATGACGCGGTTGCATTAAATGATGTCGGCTTTAATATCGATTTAAAAAATATCTTTATTATTTTCAATGTAAAACGCATTTCTTCCAAAGGTCATACCACCGAACTGAGTAATTTGTATAATAATAAAAAAAGCGATATGTTGGCTTTTAAACGTCTCATACTTTCATTAAAACGGGGAGATAAACTGATGTTTGAAAAAATCAAAGCTGCTATGGATAATGGTAATAGCAGAAACATGGAGAGCCTGACCTTAGAGATCATTTGATACCAATGACAAAAATACCAGTTTCTGATTTTTACATGGATTGAATTGATAATTCCCGCTTTCGAATAATAACCTTGCAGTTCAACGTATTTTTTTCATGACCAGGCATTTCACTAATCTTTAATTTTCATGTTTCATCCGGTCAATTGATTAAATGTATTGCACCCAACATTGAGCGTAAATTGTTGTCTGAAATTATTTCTCAACACCATCAGGCATCTTTGCAATTGCGAAAAGGGCATTCAAAAATTATAATGCAGAAAGCAGCTAACATTCCGGCAAGCTCAAAGGAATATGCAGTGCCAGACCACCATCGCTGGTTTCCTTGTACTTGGTATTC
>JADYYU010000230.1 GCA_020853515.1 Chitinophagaceae bacterium
CGGCCGTGATCGCCGAATGCACCCATTGTCATAGTAGTTTTTGCAGTGGGCCCTTAAAAAGAATCAGGAAACTGCCGCTGGATTATACCGAACAATAGCATGAAAAAACGGGTCTTCCTTTTCTTTATTTTATGCAGTTTATTTTCACAATTGTCAGCTAAATACCGTTATCTGCATAGCAACTGGCAATTCAAAAATACAAAGGACGCCTTATGGTATCCTGCAACGGTACCGGGCACTATACATACCGATCTGCTGGCGAATAAACAAATATCGGATCCGTTTGTAAGCGACCATGAGCGCACCCTGCAATGGATCGGTCTGCAGGATTGGGAATACCGCACCAAATTTGATGTTGCAGACAAACCACCGCCCGGCACTAAGGTGTTATTGCAATTTGAGGGCCTCGATACATACACCACCATCTATCTCAACGGTAAACAGCTTTTGCAAACAGACAATATGTTCAGGACTTACCGGCAGGATGTCAGCCATCTGCTGAAAACAAAAAACAATGTGCTTCAGATTGTGTTTCATTCAGCAGAATTAAAGGCTCGAAACGATTCCATTCAGTCGGGCTGGATTTACCCCTGCGAAAATAATCGCAATTTTACTCGTAAAGCGCAATATCATTTTGGCTGGGATTGGGCACCCCGCTTTATCACGTGCGGCATCTGGCGGAATGTAAAATTAATGATCAATGAAAAAGAAGAAACGAATGCTCCGCAATATTCACCGGTGCAACTGATACAGGAAAAAGATTCAATCGGACAATCGTTTTATTTTACGGTCAATGGCAAACCAACCTTTATGAAGGGTGCAAACTGGATACCGGCTGATGTATTTTTGCCCCGCATTGGTAAAGACAAGTATCGTTCCCTGCTGATCGCGGCCCGGGAGGCCGGAATGAATATGCTTCGAGTGTGGGGCGGTGGTATTTACGAAGACGATACTTTTTATGAGCTTTGTGACTCGCTGAATATTTATGTGTGGCAGGATTTTATGTTTGCCGGTGCCATGTATCCGGCTACAGAAGCGTTTCTCGACAATATCACGCAGGAGGCGATCGACAATATCAAACGCCTGCGCAAACACAAGTGCATTGTATTATGGTGCGGCAATAATGAAATTGATGAAGCCTGGCACAACTGGGGCTGGCAAAAACAATTTGCCATTTCAAAAAAAGATAGCGCCCAACTCTGGAAAGAGTACATCAAAATATTTCACGAATTACTGCCTTCATTGGTTAGTCAGTACGACAGCGGCAGAGCCTACATTGCATCATCACCCTTGTATGGCTGGGGCCGGCAGCAGAGTATGACTCATGGCGACAGCCACTTCTGGGGAATGTGGTGGGGCATGCAACCGATTGAGGTGATGAGTCAGAAAGTACCCCGGTTTATGAGTGAATATGGCATGCAAGCCATGCCCGATTTAGAAACAGTGCGGCAATTTGCCACAATCAATGAACTCGATACGGCCGCAACAGTGATCAAAGCCCACCAAAAACATCCGACTGGCTTTCAAACCCTGCAAAATTATTTGCAAATGGAAAAAATATCCGTAACCGATTTCCAATCCTTCATCAGCGGTACGCAGGAACTTCAACGCAGAGCCATCGAAACCGCCCTGAAGGCACAGTTAAATTCGAATGGCAGATGCATGGGTTCTTTGCTTTGGCAGTTTAATGACTGCTGGCCGGTATGTAGCTGGAGTGTGGTTGATTATTATGGCAGAAAGAAAAAAGGATATACGGCCCTGCAAAAAGCATTTAAATAAAAGCTTGTATTACTTTTGACCGGATGCTCAAAACGATCGTTATATTCTGTGTACTGCTTCCCATTTCATTGGCTGCTCAAATTGAGATCCCCTCACAAAATGCGGCACATAAAATCATTTCAGGCATCGACACTCTAAAATTAAAATCACTGTCGGAACCGGCTCTGCCTGTTGCAGAAAAAGATGACCGCCTGCGTGCATACCTGCGCCCCCTGTGCGAAGCAAATGATGCCTATGCCTGCTATTTACTGGCCATCACCTACGACAAATTTTCGATCGGAAACGGCACAAAAGCAGATGCAGTCATTGCGGCAGACTACTATCAAAAAGCGGCCGATGGTCAACTGGCAGATGCCTGCTATTTTTTGTATCAGATGTATCGGTATAACTTTATGAATATGCCCGAAGACGAACAAAAAAGTTTGTCCTATTTAAAAAAAGCCTGCACCTACGGCTCACCTTCTGTGCAGGCACAATGCTACCGGGATCTGGCAGGTATTTATTACAGTAAAAAATCAGACATGCTGACTGTAGCCGCAAACAATGACTCTACCAAACACTACCTGCTCAAATCACTCAGCATCGATACCGCTGATACCTGGTCACTTGACTTTATCGGAAGCATCTATGAAAATGAAAAAAACTACGACAAGGCATTTCAGTTCTATATGAAAAGCGACAACGAAAATACTCAAATACAAATAGCGCGATGGCTAGCCGAAGGCACAAAAGTTGCAAAAAACATCCCGATGGCAGTACAGATATTAAAGAAAACGATGGCATCCCTTGAAAAAGATTTTGGATATACTCCCCAAACCATCAGCCAATATATGGGCAGTCAGAATCCGGCTGTCTTGCTCAATTATTTTTATAAATGCTTGAAGATCATTCCGAAAAAAGAAGTAGGAAAATGGTACACAGATGCCATTTCATGCGATGATTGATAACAGCAGAGCTCGCCATCATGCGCAATGGTCAATTATTAAAGTTGGATTAAAATATTATATTTATGCATGCGAATCGCCGGTCTTGATATTTTACGAAGTATTGCTGTGCTGCTGGTTATGACAAGACACAGCGATCTGGAATATAATCTCATTCATCAGTTCGGGTGGCTGGGCGTCGATCTGTTTTTTGTGATCAGCGGATTTCTGGTAGCCGGCTTACTGTTTGCCGAATATAAAAAAACAGGATCCATGAATATCAAAAGATTTTTGATACGACGTGGATTTAAGATCTATCCTTCGTTTTATATTTTCCTGCTGATCAACCTACTGGCAGACCGTCTCCTGAATCATGCAACGCCCCCCGGTTCGAAACTAATGGCAGAGCTTTTTTATGTTCAGAATTACTTTCAGGGACTGCTCACACATTCATGGTCGCTTGCAGTTGAAGAGCATTTTTATCTGATACTGGCAGGCAGCTTTTTTATACTGATGAAGTTTAAAATGTTTAAACCAAACCGCCGGTACATTCTAGTTCTTAGCCTGCTTTTTGCTGCGCAGGTTTTGTTGCGTTCGCTTACGATCTGGTATCAGCATGGCCCATCTGTTTCTATTACAAAAACCCATATGCGTGCAGACGGCATTATCATTGGCATACTCATCGCGTATCTGTATCATTTTACTCAAATCGCTGTAAAAGCGCATTCTTTCAGACTGATTCTGATTCCGGTTGCTTTATTACTGATACTTCCTGGCTTTGTTTGGTGGCCGGGTTCACTTGAAATGAATCTTGCAGGACTGCCCCTGGTGAATCTGGGCTTCGGCTTAATGGTATTACTGATTGCCGGCCGGCATCAATTGCAACCTTCACAAAATAAGTATTTGCATGCTGCAGGTTTCATTGGTAAACATTCATATTCCATTTACCTCTGGCACCTGCTGGCGGGCGCCCTTGTGCTCAGACTTTTTCATTTTGAAGTTTATACCATGACGGCCCTCTATTTTACCAGCGCACTCCTTATTGGTCTCTTTTTTTCACTGACGGTTGAAAAAATATTTTTAAAATTGCGCGAAAGTCAACGGGTCAAAAATTGGTGTGCTGCAAACTGATCAGGTTGTGATGACAAATCCATCTGCATCCTCCAGAAATTGAAACCGCTGCCTCGCTTCGGTGATCTCTTCTTTGTGGAGTGTGATCGTTAAAATATCTTCCTCCTGCGATTGGCAATAAATAACCTCACCCATCGGATTAACTACGCAGCTATCGCCGCTGTAGATAAGGCCATTGCCATCTTCCCCGACGCGGTTCACAGCAACAACATAACATTGGTTTTCGATCGCACGGGCCTGCAACAGAGTTTTCCAGGCATGAATTCTGCGTTCGGGCCAATTGGCCACATACAGCAAAACGTCATAGGGATTTTCTTTGGTTTGCCGGCTCCAAACCGGGAAGCGCAGATCATAACAAATCTGTGTACATATTTTCCAGCCTTTTACCTGAGCAATCAGCTTTTTTTCACCCGGCGAAAACTCTTTGTGCTCGCCGCTGAGCGTAAACAAATGTCGCTTATCGTACACTCCGTACTGAGCATCAGGCTGCATCCAGATCAGCCTGTTGTAATATTTGCTTTGATCTTTCATTATAACGCTGCCTGTGAGAATGATCTTATTTTCTGCTGCCACCCGTTGCATCCATCGCATCGTAACGCCGTTCATTTCTTCGGCCAGGGCCGCCGGATGCATACTAAAACCTGTAGTAAACATTTCAGGCAATACCACTACCTCTTTTTTATCCGTAATCGATTTTATTTTATTTTCAAATTGACGAAGATTAGCCTCCGGATCCTCCCAATGAAGATGGCTTTGTATCAAAGTAAACTGAAGTGTGGAATTCATAGGTCAAATTTAACGCAAATACCCGGGTAGAAAAATTATACCATTTGTAATTACACGTTTTTATCAGCAGAACTGTTCCTATGACGAAATTCAGCTCTGCAACATCCGGATTTAATCTGCTACACCCAGTTCTTTCATCACCTCATAGATAAGACCCGGCTCAAAACCCTTCTGCAATAAATAATTACGAACCTTGCTGATCTTTGCAAATTTATTTTTTTCAGCATGCAGGCTTTGTATCTTTTTTTCGGCCAGCGTGTTTAGTACCTGCCAGTATTCCTCATCATCAATTTCCTGCATGGCCTTGTTAATGAGATAGGTGGAAATCTGTTTAGCCTTTAGTTGATATTTTATTTTTGTTTTGCCCCAATGCTTAAATCTGAACTTACCCCTGGCATAGCTACAGGCATACCGCTCTTCGTTCAGAAAATTTTCTTCGATCAGGATGGTAATATAATTTTCCAGTTCGAGACCATACACTTTCAATTCAAGCAATTTAGACCGCACCTCGCTATGGCATCGCTCCTGATACGCGCAATAATGTTTTATTTTTTCAAGATCAATATTGCTCACAGCTTCACATTTATTCCTTATGAAACGATACTTAATTTCGCGTAATTCAGCATGATCTTTTTTTGCCCGATCGGTGCATCAAAATTGATGGTGGCAATGCGGTTATTCATAGGGCCTTCGAGTGTAATGATTTTGCCAAAACCAAAGCGCTGATGTTCTACACGCATGCCTTCATTTAACTTAGCCGGATCATCGGCTTTAAAATTTACGGTAGCTGTATGCGTGGCCGTTTGCGTATGGTTCACTACTTTCTTCTGCTGTATCGCATTTTCATTTCCAAAGAGCCCTTTGGCTTTCGGTGTATTAAAGCGAGGCTTGGCACCCTGACTATTATCAATCATCTCTGCAGGCAGTTCATCGATAAACCTGCTCGGATCGTTTTGCACCAGCGACCCAAAACGATAGCGATTGTTGGCATAGCTGATCCAGAGCTTTTCTTTAGCCCGGGTAATGGCCACATAAAACAATCGTCTTTCTTCTTCCAGATCTTCACGGTCGTACATGCTCATCATACTGGGAAAAATCGTTTCTTCGACACCCACCAGAAAAATATTTGGAAACTCCAGACCTTTGGAAGCATGAATGGTCATCAGCTTCACGGTATTCTGATCCGGATCATTTTCATTATCGGTATCTGTCAGCAAGGTGATCTGCTGCAAATACGAACCCAGATTCCGCTCTACCAGCTCACCGTCCTCAGTGGGCGTTTCGGTGTACTCTTTGATCGAGTTGAGCAATTCCTGCAGATTCTCGTACCGGGCCAGTCCTTCCACCGTTTTATCGGCATAAAGTTCCTTCACCAAACCACTCAGCTTGCCAATTTCCTCAGCCAGTTCGTAGGCATTCTTTTTGTCAAGCAGCCCCTGAAAATGCCGGATCATCATCACAAAATTTTGCAGGGCAGTTAAGGTAGCCCCTTTAAAGCCCATCGCTTCCAGTTGATTCAGCGCCTGCCAGTAGGTGATATTATTTTCCTGCGCAAAAACAGATATTTTATTCAGTGTTGTATTCCCGATTCCGCGTACAGGGTAATTAATAATTCTTTTGATGGCTTCTTCGTCCTGCGGATTAGCCACACAACGCAGATAACAGATAAAATCTTTGACTTCCTTGCGCTGATAAAACGACAAACCGCCGTAAATTTTATAGGCTATATTTCCTCTTCGCAACGACTCTTCAAATGCACGGCTTTGCGCATTGGTGCGGTACAAAATGGCGATATCATTATTTTGCTGATGGTTTCTGATTTTGAGCTCAGTGATGGCGTCTGCCACAAATTTACCCTCGTCATTATCGGTAAACGAACACACCAGCCGTATTTTATCTCCACTCTCCTTTTCTGTCCACAAATTCTTCTTGATCTGGTTTTCATTCTTCGATATGATCTTATTGGCTGCATCCAGTATATTGCGCGTACTGCGATAATTTTGTTCGAGCTTAATCACTTTCACATCTTCATAATCCTTCTGAAACTGAAAAATATTCTCCATACTGGCTCCGCGGAAAGAATAGATACTTTGGGCATCGTCACCTACTACACAAATATTTTCGTGCATGGCACCCAGTAGTTTTACAATATGATATTGCGCCAGATTGGTATCCTGATACTCATCGATCATAACGTACCGGAATTTCATCTGATACTTACTCAGCGCTTCCGGAAAATTCGATAGTAAAATATACATATTCACCAGCAGATCATCAAAATCCATGGCACCATTTTTAAAGCAACGTTTGCTGTAGGCTTCAAAGATTTGTCCGATCAGCGGGCGATTGCTGCGGGCGTCTTCCTGTTGTATGTCCGAATCCTGCTGGTACTGCACATAGGTGTACAAACTGTTTTTGGCACTTGAAATTCGGTTGTAAATAACAGACGCCTTATAGGTTTTATCGTCCAGATTTTTCTCCTTTACGATCGTTTTGATCACGCTTTTAGCATCATCGGTGTCATAAATAGTAAAATTACTGGGATAACCAAGCCGCTCAGCCTCCACTCTTAATATACGTGAAAAAACGGAGTGAAACGTGCCGATATACAGGTTACGGGCTTCACTGTTGCCCAGCATATGCTCGATACGCTCCTTCATTTCCTTGGCCGCCTTATTGGTAAATGTCAATGCGAGAATTCTGAAAGAATCGACACCCAGATGAATCAGATGAGCGATACGACTCGTTAGCACTTTGGTTTTACCGGAACCCGCACCGGCTACAATCATCAACGGACCTTCGGTATGTAGCACTGCTTCCCGTTGGTTTTCATTCAGCGATTTCAAATATTCCTGCATAGGAGCAAATGTAAGATATTATGTCAATTTGAAAATTTGAAAATGGACACAATTTAAAAAACATGTATGCCGCTGTGGATGAAAATCATATCCGGTGCGGTACATGGGACCCGCTGCAAAAAATCGAAAACGAAGCCAGCTTTTACGAGCGGCGATGCACATCCAAAAACCTTTTACAAGTCGGAACTAAGCTCAGGTCATGAAGTTACAAATTACCTCATCAATGTTACATTCCCTTTAAAGGTCTTTTTGATATTGTTATCAAACTCAGCATCGATGATATATACGTAAACACCTACAAGCTGAGGCACACTATTATACTTTCCATCCCAGCCACGGCCGTCGATGCTAGTGGTGGTAAATATGTTTTCGCCCCAGCGATTGTAGATATTCATGGCAAAAGACTTGAGGCCACTGCTCAATAATTCTCTTGGCAGAAAATAATCATTCAGACCATCTCCGTTGGGTGAAAATGAATTTGGAATATTGAGATAGCAATCTCTTTTAACCCAAATACTATCCGTGGTGCTGCACTCCCCATTATTGGCCCTCACCCAGTAATGACCGGGCTGTGTAACCGTAATGCCGTTTCCGGTTTCGCCTGTACTCCATTGGTATAAAGCACCCGGATTATTCAGGTCGGTGAGTAAAATAGAACCAGTAACACCCGGGCAAATGGCTGTATCTGCACCCAGGCTGAGCCTTGGATAATCCTGCACAATGACTGTTCTGGTTTGTACAGAGGGCGCACATTTTAAATAATTCACTGTCAGCGTCACATTATATGTTCCTCCCTGCTGCCAGGAATATTGCGGGTTATGCACATTATTTACATGAGTACCATCATCCATATCATACTCAAACCATACCGCATGCGTAGCCATCGTATCGTGTATAAACACCGGATCGCCCACGCAGATATTACTGTCAGAAATGGTAAAGTTGGCAAAGCCTGTCTTATCGACAAATATCTTCCAGGTGGCGGTGTCTGTGCAACCCAGGGTATCTGTAACCGTGAGGGTAATAGTATAAGTACCCGAAGCCGTATAAGTATGCGGTTGAACAATTGCTCCCGGACTGATTATAGTTCCGTCGCCAAAATCATAGGTATGTACTACGAAGTTAGCCGGTATTGAGGTGCTTAGAGCAGTGATGATTTCGCCCAGACAAATCGTATCAGGTATACCACCAAGTTGAGCTTCCAGCGGATGATTGAGGTTGACGACAGTCTGCACGGTATCAAAACAAAATCCGTTGCTGCCATAGCATGTAATGGTGTAAATACCCTGATTGATGTAATACATAAAAGCAGTATCGCCCGCCGAAGCACCGCCGTTACCAAAATTCCAGGCAAAAAGTGCATTCTGTGTAGTATCATTCAGCGAAACATGTACGGTATCATCATCACATCCCAATGTTACTTTGGTAATAAATGAAGCATCTACACTTGGAATTACTTTGATGGTTGTATAGGCCGTATCGCTGGGTATGCATGTATTGTTGTTATAGGCTACCAGCATTACATTAAAAGTACCCGCAGTGAGATAAGTGTGCGAAGGCGCGATCAGGTTAGATGAATCGCCGTCGCCGAAATACCATTTAAAACTCAACCCAAATTGCGACTGATTTGTAAAATTAACCGTATAAGGGGCACAGCCTGAATCGTTGGGGCTGATCGTTAATCCGGCTACCACCCCAGAAAGTTCGAAATTAAATTTAAAACTCGCCACATCCCAGCTCCCAGCCTGATTAGTGGGCGAATAACAACCCGGACTTTGGTACTGATTAGAACTGATGGTGCAAACTGAATGGTAAACAATCCCCTGCGGATCAAATCGGCTGGTACCCCCGTCTACATGATCGCCGGGCACACCCATATAAGTTGCATAAACCAGATTGGTAAAATCGCCCGTCAGCACGCTTAACCAAAAGCCCCCCTGAGCAGCCTGATAAGCGTTGGGTGTAATCGGCAAACCGAAATCGGCCTGAAATCCTGAAAAATAGACATTGCCGCAGTTGTCTTTCAGAAAAGCCGTAGGCACCAGACTTGAAGTCTGCCCGATCCGTGTCGACAGGGCCATAAAATCGAGAGCCGGCGATAGTTTTTGAATAAAAATGGTACTGTTGGCATTCGTATAGACGCCTGGCGAAACTGGAAATGAAGGCCCCTCTGTTTGTCCGCACACGTATATGGTATCATTCGGATCTACCTGCACTTTAAAGGCATGATCAAATTCGGGCGTACCGATGTAG
>JADYYU010000231.1 GCA_020853515.1 Chitinophagaceae bacterium
ATCCACTTTGTCCAGATCCCATCCGCCTTCTTCCATGCTATGTTTAAATGCATCGCCGTAGTTCATGATACCTGCCTCAATCATTTCACGCATCAGGTCATTCCCTTCACGTGTTCTTTCACCCACACCGGCAAATACCGATACCCCACTGTATGCTTTTGCAATGTTATTGATCAGTTCCTGAATCAAAACGGTTTTACCAACCCCTGCACCACCAAACAAACCAATTTTACCACCCTTTGCATAAGGCTCGATCAGGTCAATTACTTTGATACCCGTAAACAGGATCTCAGAAGCAGTACTCAGATTTTCAAAGGCAGGAGGATTGGCATGAATCGGACGTCCGCCGGCTTTTGAAGGCTGAGGCAAACCGTCAATCGCATCTCCGGTTACATTAAACAAACGGCCTTTGATGGCATCACCCACCGGCATTGCTATCGGAATACCGGTATCAATCACTTCCATTCCTCTTACCAAACCTTCAGTACCATCCATGGCAATACAACGTACACTATCTTCACCGAGGTGTTGTTGCACTTCCAGTATCAGATCGGCATTATTGGGTCTTTTGATCTCCAATGCGCTTAAGATTTCCGGCAATTTGTTGTCGTTTGGAAAGTGTACATCCACTACCGCACCAATGATTTGTTTGATTTTACCTCTATTTGACATAGTTTTTTGTATTAAAATGCTTGATTTTGAAGAATGTTGTTTTGAAATTTTGCGCAAAGGTAAGGTTTGAAAACTAGAATTCAAACTTTGAAAGCCTGAGTTTTTGGGTAAAAAGTAGTTATGAAGGCGTAAAAATGCTGCCCCGGCAAGCTTCGAACAGATTCACCGATCCGAAAAACGATCAGAGGTCTGCTGCGCAGGAAATAAGTTTTGCGATTGTGAGACCACTCCCTTATTTTTACTACCTTATTAAATGTCACTCACCCACGACCAAATATTACAGTTGGCACCCGACGAAGCCTCCAAAAAAGCTGGTCAGCAGTTAGCCAACAGTGCCAAATGGGTTGAAAAATACAGTCACGAAAAGGCTTTATGGGGCGACTGTCAGGGAAGCGGTAGCAAACCTTACAAAACCATCATCGACTTACAAAATCTGGCTTTTAAATGTTCATGTCCCAGCCGTAAATTTCCCTGCAAACACGGACTCGGATTGCTTCTGCTGTTTGCTTCGCAGGAAAAAACTTTCAGCAAACAGGAGGCATTGGCCGAACATGTAGCAGAGTGGATCAGTAAACGGGATGCTAAAGCTGAAAATAAAGACCAAAAGAAGGAAGAGAAACCCATTGACGAAAAGGCACAGCAGAAAAGGATTGAAGCCCGTGAAAAAAAAGTAGATGCCGGTATCGACGAACTGCGCATCTGGCTCAAAGATGTAGTAAGAACCGGCATCATGCAGGTGCCTCAAAACCCCTATCAGTTCAACCACAATATCACCACCCGTATGGTGGATGCACAGGCAGGCGGACTCGCCGCTCAGCTAAGAAAAATGAATCAGATCAATTTTTTTGAAGAAGGATGGCAGATCCAACTCAGCAGACAACTGGCATCTGTCTATTTTCTCACCGAAGCTTATCAAAACAAATCGCATCTGGACGAACTATGGCAGAAGGAACTGAATACCCTGATAGGCTGGCCGACTTCAAAAGAAACGGTACTTGAACAAACACCTGTAACGGATCATTGGCTGATCGCATCCAAAACTTATCAGGAAGAAGCCAATATCACCACTGAAAAAATATGGCTTTACGGGTACGAACATCAGCAATTTGCCCTGCTCTTGAATTTCTACGCCGGCAACCAATTACCCCAGCATATCTACAATACCGGAAATACATTACATGCAGATCTGTGTTTTTATCCGGGCGTTCGACCAGTACGCGCAATCATCAGACAACAACATGCTTTGCAACCCGGTTTTGCTGATTTAATAGGCGTCTCTTCTTTACAAACGGTATTGGAACAGATTGCAGGTCAACTGGCAACTCAACCATTCCTGGCCGATATCCCTTTTATATTATCAGCAATGAAAATCATTTTTGAAAACGGATCCTGGTATTTGCAGGATTGGGACCGGTCCGTTTTTTCGCTCAGCAACACCGAAGACAATTGCTGGGACTTACTGGCCATCAGCAAGGGTGAACCATTTTCATGTTTCGTCCTGTACGAATACAAACAACTGCATATTCACTCGGTCTGGCAGCATCAAAATTTTTATTTTATTCAATGATCGTAAGCACCGAAATATTAAAAACAGCTTTGCTGGGCACAGATAAATACATGCCGGCCACTACAGAGCAGTATGCCCTGATGCATAGCTGCGAAACCGGCGAAAAGGAAAGTACCTTCCTGCGTCAGGCGAATATTTCATTGCTGATGGATGAAGCGGGACAAACCATCCGCACATCGCAGGTTGAATTGCCTGCCTGCAGAGCTGAACAAAAAGAAACCCTGGATCCCCATAAAACAGAACAGTTAAAAACCATCCTCACATCAAATGATGAAGCGCTTTTTCAATTCATGATCTGGTATTGCAATCAATATCACAAAATCGTTCCGTCCTTTCTGGTTCCCAAAATTTTAAATAAAGCCATTCTCCACGTGAAGCATGCTGCACCCTTGCTCAGTGTTTGTGGTGAAACCGGACGATGGCTATGCTCACTGAATGAAAAATGGAAACCCTTATATACAGCACCGGACGACACAGCCGACTGGGAACTCGGAAATTTAACCCAACGAAAAAACCACTTGCTGGCTTTGCGAAAAACAGATCCTGAGCTGGCGCTGCAATTGCTGGAAAAAAGTTTATCCGCCGAAAACGCAGCTAACCGGCTTGAGTTACTGACTGTAATCAATGAGCAATTATCCGCTCAGGATGAAACATTTTTACTGACGCTTTTAAAAGACAAAAGTCAGAAGGTAAAAGATGTTGCCACACAATTGTTAGCACAAATTCACGGTTCAGAAATCAACACAAAACTTGTGCAGGCATTGCAACAAGTACTTTCGGTGAAAGAAGAAAGACATCTGCTGATCGCTAAAAAGAAGGTGCTGCATTTGAACGAAACGATCACTTTGCCCGATGATATTTTTAAACTGGGCATCGAAAAAGTCAGTGCAGTAAAAGGCATGAAAGATCCTCTCTACTGGGCATTACAACTGATCTCCCTGCTGCATCCTGAGCAGGTTTCCTCAGCCCTGCACGTCAACGAAAATGATTTGATGGCACTTTTACTAAAAATGCCCAGGTTTAATGAGATCCTCCCTTTTATTGTAAGCAGCGTTTTAAAATACCGGCATCAGGCATGGGCCATTGAACTGATTAAAAGTGAACAGGCAGTCAGTGTAGATCTTTTGAACTGTATTGCCGCTGCTGAGCAACCCAACTATACCGCCTATTTTGAAAAAGAGCAGATCGCAAAACTGGCTGAACATTTAATGGATGGAAATTACAGTGAATACAAATCCTCATTTGCGAAGAAACTGATAGACTGGTTAGAGCAAAATCCCTATCAGCAAACACCACAGTTTTACCAACTAATGGGCCTTCACTTACCGGCAGACATGCTACCGAAACTGCAAGCCATTACGGGTACAGAAAAAGAAGATTACCAATTTAAATATTTTAAAAATCAATTGATGGAAACCATTCGCGTCATTGAAATAAAACAAACAATTTTAAACAGTTAATATGTCAGCAAATATTTTACGTCAAACAGCCGAGCAGCAATTTTCACATGAAATTGATGAACTTAAAAAACAAGACAAACATCCCATTCCTGAAAACTGGCAAATGTCGCCACATGCCGTAGTTACTTACCTGATGGGTGGCCAACTAGGCAACGGATTTGTAGTCAGTCCGAAATATATCGGCAACCGTCGGCTGATGGAAATAGCCGTGGCTACCCTCACTACCGACAGGGCCTTATTGTTGTATGGACTGCCGGGCACGGCCAAATCGTGGGTTTCAGAACATATTACAGCAGCCATCACCGGAGACTCTAACCTCGTAGTTCAAGGCACTGCGGGCACCGGCGAGGAAGCCATTCGCTATGGCTGGAATTACGCCCGTCTTTTATCAGAAGGCCCTTCACTCAACGCAATCGTTGAAACGCCCGTGATGCGTGCCATGAAAGATGGTAAAATTGTAAGGGTGGAAGAACTGACCCGTATCGGATCGGATGTGCAGGATTGCCTGATCACGATTTTATCTGAAAAAATGCTGCCCATTCCTGAACTGAATACACAGGTGCAGGCCGTGAAAGGCTTTAATATCATTGCTACAGCCAACAATCGCGACAAAGGGGTAAATGACTTGTCGAGTGCGCTCAAACGACGTTTCAATACCGTCATACTCCCTGTACCTGAAAGTTTAAATGAAGAAATCGATATTGTTTCACAACGCGTGGCCGGTTACAGTAAAGCGATGAATCTACCTGTAGAAAAACCGATCCTGGAGGAGATCAACCGCATTGTGACCATTTTCAGAGAATTGCGAAACGGTGTTTCAAACGATGGAAAAACAAAATTAAAATCGCCTTCGGGCACCTTGAGTACTGCTGAAGCAATTTCAGTGATGAATAATGGTTTGTCACTCGCCTATCATTTTGGCGACGGTGCACTGACTGCCGAAGACCTTGCCAGCGGCATTATTGGTGCTATTGTGAAAGATCCGGTGCAGGACAAATTAGTGATGCAGGAATACATGGAAACTGTGCTGAAACAACGGGACGGCTGGAAAGATATTTACAGAGCATGCAGAGATATCATTTAAATCATAACAGGAAAACATGTCTTTGCACATCTTAGGAATTCGTCATCATGGCCCCGGTTCATCGCATCATGTCAATGAAGCATTAAAGGCATTGCAGCCCGATATCATTTTAATAGAAGGCCCGCCCGAAGGCGAAACCATTTTAAAATGGGTGAGCCATCCGGATATGCAAGCTCCTGTTGCCATGCTTGCCTATGTTCCCGAGCAACCGCAGCAGGCTGTCTTTTATCCTTTTGCCGATTACTCTCCTGAATGGAATGCGATCAGGTTTGCGCAGCAAAAGAATATACCGGTCCGCCTGATCGATATGCCATTGGCGCATCAACTTGCTAAGGCGAAGGATGCAGAAATAAGCGATGAAGAAGATGCCATGCCCCCTCAGGAAATGGTGACGGAAATCAAAAGAAATCCCCTTGCCTATCTGGCCGATATTGCAGGCTACGACGATGCCGAAGAATGGTGGGAGCAACAATTTGAAATGGCTAAGCATCCGGCCGGGGTATTTGAGGCCATTGCACATAGCATGACGGCACTGCGCGAGCAATTACCGGCATCAGCAGATCAACGCGAAGAGATCCGTGAAGCCTTTATGCGCAAAGCGATCCGTACTGCGCAACGGGAGATGTACAGCACCATTGTCGTTATCTGCGGTGCCTGGCATGTACCTGCATTGTTGAATATGCCGGCACAAAAGCAGGATGATGCCTTGCTAAAAAATTTACCTAAAACAAAAATAGAAACTACCTGGATACCGTGGACCAACAGCAGACTCAGTTATGAAAGCGGTTATGGTGCCGGCATCACTTCTCCGGGCTGGTATCAGCATTGCTGGCAAACGACAGACCATCAAGGTATTGAGTGGATGACACATACAGCCCGTGTATTCAGAAACCACAAGATCGATATTTCCGCTGCCCATATCATTGAAGCAGTCAGGCTGGCTAACTCACTGGCGCAAATCCGCAATTATGCGAAACCCGGTTTGAGAGAATTCAATGAAGCTGCCCAAACAGTGATGTGTATGGGTGATGAACTGCTGATGCGCATTGTGTGGAAAGATCTGATTGTGGGAGACAACATGGGCAAAATACCTGAAGGCACTCCACAGGTTCCTGTGATGAATGATTTTGAAAAACAAATCAAATCCTACCGTTTAAAACTAACGGAAGATTATAAAACCATCACACTTGACCTGCGGGAAAATAACGACCTCCAAAAAAGTATCTTATTACATCGTCTGAACACGATGGATATTCCGTGGGGAGAACTTAAGACCGTGCGCGGAAAGGGAACATTTAAAGAAGAATGGCAACTTTGCTGGACCCCCGCTTTACATCTATCACTGATCGAAAAAGCACCCTGGGGAAATACGATCGAAATGGCCTGCAATCAATGGGTCGCTCATCATGCGGTCAACAGTCAACATTTAGCTGACATCACTGCATTGCTGCAAAAAGCAATACCCGCTGAATTACAGGAAGGTATCTATGCTTTGATGAAAAAAATGGATGCTCTGGCAGCTTCCAGTAATGATACCATCGAACTGATCGATGCCATTATACCGCTGGCGCAAATCAGCCGTTATGGCAATGTCCGAAAAACAGATCTGGATACCATCGAATTTATTTTGTCTGCTATTTTTTACCGGATGATCGTAGGACTGCCACTCAGTACAACGGGCATAGACGAAGAACAAGCTCAGATGCTGACCGGAAAAATAAACGATCTTCAAACAGCCATTCTGTTGCTAAATAATGAAGAATATAAATCAGCCTGGCTCGAAACAATTTTCAAAATTGCACGACATGCACATGCAGCGGCGATGGTAAAAGGCTATGCGTATAAAATACTGTACGATACAAATTATATTGAAACAGAACAAATCGCTCTTGCATTCAGCAAGGCTTTATCAGTCAATCAGGATCCGAATGATGCCGTTAACTGGCTGGAGGGATTTTTAAAAGATGCAGGACATTTACTTATACTGGACGATGCTATCTGGAGTATTGTATATGAATGGATCGCACAGTTGGAGGCCGGTGCATTTCAGGAATTATTGCCCCTGCTGCGACGAACGTTTGCGACTTTTAAATCAGTAGAAAAAATAAAACTGGCAGAAAAAGTGAAGCATGGTAAATCACATGCGCTTAAAACCGCTCCGGCAGCGGAGATCGATCTGCAACGTGCAGCAAAAGTGATTCCGATTATCGAAAAATTATTGCACCTTTAATCACAAGCAACATGGAACAGGAGATCATAAAAAAATGGCGGCTTATTTTAGGCAATGAAACAAAGGAGGAATTATGTGTTGAGCTCAGCAGGCAGGAAACAGGGATCGACAAAACCCTGGAGGCTCTGTACAACAACGACCGCAAAGGTGGACTCGGTCCCTCATCGCCCAATGTATCACGATGGCTCGGCGATATACGCGAGTACTTTCCAAATTCTATAGTAAAAGTGATGCAGCAGGATGCGCTGAAGCGATTGAATATTACTTCGATGCTGACTGAACCAGAAATGCTGGAAGCCATCGTTCCGGACGTGCATTTGGTAGCCAACCTGATGAGTCTGGGAAAGGCCATACCCGAGAAGACAAAAGCTACCGCACGACTGGTAGTAAAAAAAGTGGTGGATGAGCTGATACAAAAATTATCAGCGCCTACGCAACAAGCTATTACAGGCAGCCTCAACAGATCGGTTCGTAATCGCAGACCCCGGCATAATGAGATCAACTGGATAGAAACCATTAAAAAAAATCTGAAGCATTATCAGCCCGATTACAAAACCATCATACCGGAAACACGGATCGGATTTGGACGCAAACGCAAAGCCCTGAAAGATGTGATCCTCTGCATTGACCAAAGCGGATCGATGGGAACGTCGGTAATTTACTCAGGCATCTTTGGTGCTGTCATGGCGTCTATACCGGCCGTAAAAACTCAAATGATCGTATTTGATACCGCGGTAGTAGACCTCACTGAAGAGCTGCAGGACCCTGTGGAACTACTATTTGGTGTGCAACTGGGTGGCGGCACCGATATACATAAAGCACTCAGCTATTGTCAGCAGGTTATCAGCAGACCGCTCGATACAGTCATGGTTTTGATTACCGATTTATATGAAGGCGGACCGCTTGATAAAATGAAAGCCACTGCAGTACAACTCGTCAACAGCGGCGTGCAGGTGATTTGTTTGCTGGCCTTAAATGATGAAGGTGCTCCGTACTACGATCATCAAAACGCTGAATTTTTTCATGGCATTGGTATACCTGTTTTTGCATGCACACCGGATAAATTTCCCGATCTGATGGCCGCAGCGCTCAGTAAACAGGATATTTTGCAATGGGCAGGAACCCACGAAATCAAGATCAAATAAAAAACAGGAAGCATATACTTTGACACCGATTTTATGCTTCTAAAAAAAATTCTATGCTCAGTATAATAGATGAATTTTACCTGAAAATGGCAGAACCGCAGAAAAGCTGCCTGCTGGCTTTACGCAGTATAATACTTCAATGCAACCCTGCTATCACCGAAACACAGAAATATGGAATGCCTTGCTTCTGTTATAAAAATAAAATAGTTTGTTACCTGTGGACAGACAAAAAAACAGACGAACCTTACATCCTGATGGCTGATGGAAAACTACTAGATCATCCTATGCTTGAAAGCGGTGAACGGTCACGCATGAAAATTCTGAGGGTGAATGCCGGCAAAGATTTACCTTTAAAGGCCATTCAGGCGATCTTACATCAAGCACTGAATTTGCATCATAAGTTGTCATCATAATGTAATAAAACCATGAAAAAATATTTCCTACTGATCGTGCTTTTTTTTGCCGGACTGATTCTATCCGCCATTCATCCGCACGATTATTTTACCTGGCTGCTGGAAGTATTTCCTGCTATGATTGGATTTATCATTCTGCTTCTGACATTCAAAAAATTTACTTTTTCTTACCTCACCTATGTATTCATTCTGATTCATTGTTATATCCTGTTTATCGGCGGGCATTACACCTATGCTGAAGTGCCACTGTTTGATCTGATCAAAGAAGCTTTTGATCAAAGCCGGAACAATTACGATAAAGTCGGTCATTTTGCACAGGGTTTTGTGCCGGCCATTATTGTGCGGGAAGTATTTATCAGAAAACAAATTGTAAAACCCGGTAAGTGGTTGCCGGTGCTGACCGTAGCGCTTTGTGTCTCTTTCAGCGTGCTATACGAATTTTTAGAATGGCTGGTGGCTGTAGCATCAGGGCAGTCTGCAGAGGCCTTTCTGGGCACACAGGGATATGTGTGGGATACACAGTCTGATATGCTGTATGCGATGATTGGTGCCAGTTGTGCAGTACTTTTGCTGTCAGGCGTGCATAACAGGCAAATACGTAAAATGCAATCAGAAATATACATCTAACTGACATTACTATGGATACTTACATCACCTTAAAAACATTTACCTATCCTTCGGAGGCATACATTTTGCGAGGGAAATTAGAGTCAGAAGGAATAAGCTGCTTTTTGCAGGATGAACTCACAGTGCAGTCGAACCCACTTTACTCAAACGCCGTGGGGGGAGTCAAACTTCAGGTAAAAGAAGCAGACCTCAGCGAAGCCACCAGCATAATGCTTGCCGGTGGATATCAACCTGATACCGATAGCGGTCCGCCAAAATTCTATACCAGTCTTGCAAAGTTCACATCTGCTATTCCTTTCATCAGCCAATTACCTGAAA
>JADYYU010000232.1 GCA_020853515.1 Chitinophagaceae bacterium
GCCAAAACAAATTTTTGCTGATCGTTCACTTCAATCACTGCTTTTAATAAGCTGTATGGATACTGATGCTGATGTGAAGTTTGCACCAGTGCCTGTACATCTTTAGGGAAGCAACTGCCGCCATAGCCAATGCCGGGAAATAGAAAACGTTTACCAATTCTGTTATCACTGCCCATGCCGACCCGCACCGTTTCTACGTCAGCGCCTACTTTTTCGCATAAATTAGCCAGTTCATTCATAAAAGTGATCCGCATGGCCAAATAAGAATTAGCGGCATATTTGGTAATTTCAGCACTTCTTTCATCCATAAAGTAAATAGGATTACCCTGACGAATGAAAGGACTGTACAACTGATTCATTAATTTTCGGGCCCTTTCGCTGCTGCAACCGACTACCACACGATCGGGTTTCATAAAATCGTCTACTGCCACACCTTCACGCAGAAATTCCGGATTGCTCACTACGTCAAATTCACCGGCATAATTTTCTTTGATTTTGGCTGCTACTTTTTCTGCTGTACCAACAGGTACGGTGCTCTTATTGATAATAACTTTGTACTGGTTTTTATCATTCAGAATTTTACCGATATTTTCGGCCACGCCAAGCACATAACTCAGGTCAGCAGAGCCGTCGTCGCCGGGTGGCGTTGGTAATGCCAAAAAAATAAGTTCTGCATTTTCGACGGCATACTTTAAATCAGTTGTGAAATAAAGTCTCTTTTCTTTTAAATTTCTTTCAAACAAAACTTCCATACCGGGTTCGTAGATGACGATTTCCCCTTTTGTCAGTTTTTCAACTTTTTTTTTGTCAATGTCGACGCAAATGACGTTGTTGCCCGATTCTGCAAAACAAGTTCCTGAAACCAGGCCCACATATCCGGTGCCTATTACTGCTATTTTCAAAATCGTGCCAATGCATTTATAATGGTTAAAAATTGAGTGCTGATATATTCCATTTGTTCAGTGGTCATTTCAGTATGAATAGGAATTGAGATCACATTTTCTACCAGCCAGTTGGTGAGATCGAGATTAGTTTCTCCCAAATCGATGTCTGCAAACATTTTTTGTTTATGTGCCGGTATGGGATAATAGATCATGCTTGGTATGCCTGCCTCTTTGAGTTTGGCCATCAGTTCATCTCTGCTCACCCCGTTTACCTGCATGGTATACTGATGGTACACATGGTGTGAATAGGAAGCACGAAACGGTATTTTGATCCGGTCATTGCCGGCAAAAGCCTGATCGTAATATTCTGCCACTTTTCTTCTGGCATCGCAATACTGATCCAGATGTTGCAGTTTCACATTTAAGATAGCAGCCTGCATGGTATCGAGTCTCGAATTGCAACCGATGATCTCGTGTATATATTTTTCTTTTTGTCCGTGGTTGGCCACCATTTTTAGTTTAATGCCCAGCTCATCATCATTGGTGAAGATGGCACCTCCGTCGCCGTAGCAACCCAGGTTTTTTGAAGGAAAAAAAGAAGTAGTGCCGATGGTGCCCATACAGCCGTTAGCTACTTTGCGACCGTCACTAAAGGTATAATGACCGCCAATGGCCTGTGCATTATCTTCAATGACATACAGATTGTGCTTTTTGGCGATCGCTAAAATCGGTTCCATATCGGCGCTTTGTCCAAAAAGGTGTACCGGTACGATCGCACGGGTTTTTGGTGTGATCAGTTTTTCAATTTCTTCTACTTTGATCGTGAATGTATCCTTGTCAACCTCGCAAAAAACAGGTTTTAACTTCAGCAAACCAACCACTTCCACGGTGGCAAAGTAGGTATAGGACGGTGTAATGATTTCGTCACCAGGTTGCAGGTCAAGGGCCATCATGGCTATCTGTAAGGCATCCGTGCCATTTGCACACGGTATTACATGTTTTACATCCAGATATTTTTCAAGGGCCGTCGTGAAGTTTTTTACTTGTGGACCGTTGATAAAGGCCGTGGTGTCGATGACTTCCTGTATGGCCTGGTTTATTTCTTCTTTGATATGTGCATATTGACTTTTTAGGTCAACCATTTGCAGATTTGTCATTATTGTTTGGGTACTAGTATTCATAAATAAGGGCGCAAAGGTAATTAATAATTGCAAAACGAAAGATTTTGGTAATAATTGTTGTGAGGATGGTTTAAATCGAAATAAAGGTACCTGACCGGGCATGGGTTTCTCCGGTTTTTACATATTTCGGACAACTTTGGCTAAATTGATACTTCAGGATACCCCTTACACCGGCAATTTTCCATACCCATTCTCGACATCTTCCACAAAAAGTGGACAGGCAATACCGCTCAGATGTTCTCTTAATTGCACCGCGATCGCTTTTTCCTTTGCGATGTCACCCCTAAAGTGTTCAAGCCCTATTACATTGTCGCAATGATACAGGTAGTAGGGTTGTACGCCAAGATGATACAAGCTTTTGAACATCGTAAACAAAGTGTCAAAGCTGTCGTTGATGTCTTTTAAAAAGACAGTTTGTGAAAGTAAAGTGACTTTGAGGGTTCTCAAATGTGCGAGCACTTTCTGTGTTTCGGTTGTCAGTTCATCAGGATGCTCGATATGCACTAAAATATAAAATGGTTTTGTTTGCCCGATCTCATCGATCAGTTGCAACAGGTTTGCAAGTAGTGGTGTACTAAATGACCCAGGCGATTGAAACGGCATTCGGGTTCCGATTCGGAGTATTTTGACCGATTCGATCGTTTTTATTTTTTGCAACAAAATTTTGGTAAGTGCCGGGGTGTACATCGGATCGCCGCCCGATAAGATCACATCCTCTATCTCAGGATGTTGCATTAAATAGATGACAATATTATCAATATCATTTTCTTGTAATGTTCCTGAGGGATCGCCGATTTGTCTGATACGGGTGCAGAAACGACAATGTGAGGCACATTGATAACTCACTTTGATCAGTGCCCGGTTCGGATATTTATGAATCAGCCCTTTGACCACTTCATGGCTGTCTTCCATCAATGGATCTGAATATGCAGATGGGTTTTCTGTTCCGTTTATATAATATTGCCTGCGGATAGATTCACTGTCGATGTTTTTCAGAAAAGGGCTTACTTTTTCTTTCATTTAAATGCAATATAATGACTTTTCAGAAAGTGGTAAAGTGCTGAAGCTTTTACAGTCGCCACCATGAGATCTGCATCCACTTTATAAATATCAGAATTGATTTGTCCGATCAGCGGATATTGTTCATTGATATTACCAACCTTTTTGCCCGAAGCTTTTAAAATATAAGGTACCGCAGCAAGATTCAGAATGGGCTCTTGAACGGTGGTGGTAAATAAATGCGTATGCCCATCTGCAAATGCCCGGCAAACAAGATTGTACGACAGTTTCAAAACCTCTCTGCTATATCCTTTCAGAAAGGCGAGTTGCTCAAAGTAGCAGATCTTCTGTTGTTCAAATTCATCAATATCAATCGTCCATTTTGCTTCCCGTCTTCTTTGCCAGATATCCGATTTTTTCAAAGACTGATCTTTAAGAATAATACCGAATCCGATGATGTTTTGATCCTTTTCAGCCACCAGACAATAATCATTGTTGATATATTGCAGATAAGTGTCCCGATCAGTACCTAATAAAAAGCCGCCGGTCGTGACCCTGCCATCCGAATAAGTGAGTGGTAACTGATCTTTGATCATCACCAATCCATCTGCATCCCCGGCCACGGCAATTCTAATATTAATCTTCATATGTGATATGCGGGCCTTTTAATTGGTTGGCGATAGCCCTGAAAAAGTTCCAGGTATTCTGATTTTTAACTGCAAAACTTTCAGGTAATGCGGTCCTTTTATCCGGCAGCTCATACCACGGAATATTTGGATACTGATGATGGGTGGCATGCTCGTTGAAGTTCATCAGTATCCAGGAAAAAACAGGCACCTTCTTCACAGACCTCACATTATACCTTACATGATCGCCCATACTGGTGTCATAATGAAAAATATAAACCAGCAGAGACAGCACCCAGGCAAAGGCCAGCATGGGGAACCCCATAGTAAATAAATATACCTCCCGGCCAAAATGATAATAAATACTAAAATGAAAGCCCAGGCCAAGTGCAAAGAGTGCGATCGCTTGTAACTGATCGCGATAAGTCCATCCTTTAAAGGCAGGCGAAATTTTAATGGCCAGTTTCGGTGGCATAAATAGAAATAAGAAAACAGACACCAGCGAATGGATAAAAAATCCTCCGAAAAAGACACTGATATACCAGATGAAAAAGTACCAGATCCTCTTCAGGCTTTTGAATTTTCCTTTAATCACAAAATTGTCGAGAGCGGAGGTATGTTCGTCTTTCCGGTTAAACCCATGATGAAAATAATGGATCTTACGATAGATATTGATCGGTACCAACAAGGGAATAAGCAGTAATGTGCCGGCCATATCATTTAATAAGGGATGTCCGGGAAAGAGTTTTTTATGAGCGGCCTCATGACCGACAATGTATAATCGGTAATACCACAAACCCTGAAAAAGTAATAGTGGCAGATAAAGAAGCAACTGCCATATACCCGGAGTGGTCAGTCGATGAATACTCAGTGCCAGTAAACTGTTGAGCAAAAAGACAAGAACAGTTTCAATAATCAGCGTTGTGTTTCTGTGCATAAAACGGTTTGTTTGCTGCATGTAGCCTTGACAGACGAAGCAGGAAGGCCATTTGTAAGCAGCGTTTAAGAGTTTGTGTAAAAATACTGAAACTCAGGTAGATGACAAAGCCCTGTGCTGTGTTTAGGATCTCGCGCTTATGTAAACGCTGAGCAGCATGAATTTTTTGCCCTTTATATATATAAGACCTTGAATATGTGGTAATTTGATTTCCGGGAAATGTGAAAATCGGCAGCCTCAGTATGCTAAGCGAAAGGATCGCGGCTCTGTCTGTCAAATGTCCGGCAATGAATCCGATCTGACATGGGGATGCAACTTATTCCATCCACTGATTTTTGTGTACCATACTGATCACCTGAGCTTTTGAGTTGACATGCAGTTTGATATAGATATTGGCGATATGTTTGCGTACCGTCAAAGTGCTGATATTGGCAAATTGCGA
>JADYYU010000233.1 GCA_020853515.1 Chitinophagaceae bacterium
CACTCACTGCCCCCCAATACAATTGTGACAGCAACAAAACCTTTGTCCGCTTTGACCTGCAGGGCAATGCACCCTGGACGTTTAACTATACAAAAGATGGCAATCCACTGCAAATAACAACAAATTCAGACAGTATCGGGTTATATCTGAGCAATGGCTTGTACCAGTTTATTCAGCTAAGTGATGCCTATTGTACATCAACCATTAATCAGGGTTTTGCATTCAATTACAATCCGATCGACGCCCTGCTCAGCACACCGGCATATAGTTGCGACAGCAATAAAACAAGGATACAGTTTTCATTGCAGGGAAACCCGCCGTTTGAAATTCATTATACAGAAAATGGGATCCCTGCAAGCATTTCCACCAACGCCAATAACTTAACACAGTATTTTGCAAATGGCAATTATGATTTTACAACCGTAAGCGATGCAACAGGCTGCGTGAAAAATATCAACCAGTCTTTCAACTTCAACTTCAATAACATCGGCTATTCACTCACTGCCCCCCAATACAATTGTGACAGCAACAAAACCTTTGTCCGCTTTGACCTGCAGGGCAATGCACCCTGGACGTTGAACTATACAAAAGATGGCAATCCACTGCAAATAACCACAAATGCAGACAGTATCGCCTTGTATCTGCAAAATGGCCTTTATCAGTTTATTTCGTGTACCGATGCTTATTGTAGTATCAGCATTAATCAAACGTTCCAGTTCAACAAGGACAGTATCGGCATCCAACTCAGCACACCCGCATATAGCTGCGACAGTAACAAATCGCAAATCCACTTTAGCCTGCTAGGCAACCCGCCTTTTGAGATTCGCTACATGGTGAACGGCAATCCGGTAACGATCACAACAAGTGATCACAACTATTCACAGTACTTCATTAATGGCAATTACAACTTTATAGATGTCAGCGATGCAACAGGCTGCACCAAAAATATCAATCTATCTTTCAACCTGAATTACAAATCCATTAATTATACCATGACAGCGCCGCTTTATAGCTGCGACAGCAATAAAAACAGGATACGTTTTGATTTGCTGGGGAACGCCCCATGGACACTTTCCTATACTAAAAATGCAGCGCCGTTACAAATCGTAACTTATGCAGACAGTCTTGAACTGTATCTCGACAACGGCCTATATCAATTCATTCAGTGGAGTGATGCCTCCTGCTATGCAAATATCAACCAATCTTTCCTTTTCGATCAGGATAGTATCGGCATTCAACTCAGCACACCTTCATTCAATTGCGACAGCAATAAAACGCAGATGCAATTTGCACTACAGGGCAACCCGCCATTTACTATCCACTACACAGAGAATGGCATACCACAGTCGATCACAACAAATACTCAAAATATCACCCGCTACTTTACCAATGGCAATTACAACTTCATAGACCTTACTGACGCAACGGGCTGCATGAAAAATATCGGTCAAAGTTTTAATTTCAATTTCAACCCACTCAGCTATACCATGACAGCGCCGGTTTATCATTGCGATAGCAATAAAACCTATATTCATTTTGACCTGCAGGGCAATGCACCTTATACCCTTTCTTATTTAATAAACGGACAGCCGCAACAAGTAAGCACAAATAACGGCTTCATTGATCTGTACCTGACGAACGGCACCTATGATTTTGTGCAAATTCAGGACAACACAAACTGCGTACAACTCATCAATCAACCTTATACATTGAGTGCTCAGCCGATCTACGCAACGATTGCGCAACAATACTTTGACTGCGATTCCAATAAATACAGAATCGACCTGTCGCTGCAGGGAAATGGCCCATGGACAGTTGAGTACAACAACGGTGTAATTTTTAATACAAGCGTCGCCGCCTCCCCTTTTATTAGCTTATTGTTACCGAATGGCAACTGGGTCATCAGCGGCATCAAAGATGCGACACAATGTGAATTTGTTTTAAATTACGCTGTTAATGTTAATTTCAACCCGCTCAGCGTCAGCACTGCAATTCCTGTATATGACTGTGACAGCAACAAAACAAAAGTGCAGTTTACCCTAAGCGGAAATGCTCCCTGGACCATCCACTATACCGATCAAAATGCAGCGCAGACGTTTTCAGTGCAGACCTACAACCCCGCATTCACCTTGTATTTCAGCAATGGGCTCTATTTAATTACCGGCGTTCATGACAGTACGAACTGCCTGGTAACCCTTTCGCAAAATGTCAGCAATTTTTATACTGCACTAACTTATCTGCAAAATAATGCCGTGTACAACTGCGACTCCAACAAAATGCAGATCAACTATTCATTTACAGGTGATGCACCTTATACCCTTACATACAAAAATAATATTACGGGTATTATTTCGCAAACAAACTCCGTACTGCCTTCTGCGCACTTCTATCTGCCTGACGGCGATTACACAATACTGAGTGTTCAGGACTTAAAATGCGTAAAAACGATCGATGACACGGTGCATATTCACTATCCAAAGCTCATTTCATCGCTTTCACCGGCCGTCATTTCATGTGACTCCGGCAAGGTATTCGTCCGGCTGTCAACACCGCAGGGTAACGCTCCATATACATACAAATATTATTTCAACAATCAGTTAGTCAGCTTTACAACGCATGATACTGCTACAACATTATATTTGAATAACGGGCAATACTTTTTTGAGAATGTGACTGATTCGATGGGCTGCACAGTGATGTATAATCAAAGTCTCAATGCATTTTATTTACCCTATCAATATCATGGGTTTACCAAAAAATACAATTGCGAAAAAGACAGTACCGAACTGAGTTTTGATGCCACTATATTTACGAAAACCTATATTGCATATACGTACAATGGCAGCTCCACTGACAGTTTCATAATCAATCCAAACGCCAACCATCTGTTTATTATACCTGATGGCAGCTACCACCTGCTTTATATTGCCGACTCGGCAGGCTGTCTGCAAAACATTAACCAACACATTGAAATAAAGGAAGAGCCGATTGCAGCCAGTTATCAGATATCTCTTCATTGCGATATAAGAAAGTATAATTTTCAGTTTCAGCTACAGGGCAAAGCGCCATGGACCCTGATCTACAATTATAAAAATTTCACGCAGAGTGAAATAATAACTGACAGTAATTATAGCTGGATGCGAGACGCTGGTATCTATTACCTGGCCTCCATCAGCGATAGTAACGGCTGCCGCCTCGACATCCAAAAATCAGAAACCCTCAAACCCTTCCTGAATGATTATCCGACACTCTATTATAAGAACTTCGCACTCCATACTATTGAAACGCCCTATCAGTACTTCTGGTACAAAGACAATCAACTGATCGACACCCTCTCAATCGCCAGCATCCCATCTTATGGCAATGGTATTTACAAAGTAAAAATTGTAGATGATTTAGGTTGTGATAATTGGTCAAATGAGCTGACACTTGACTATCCGGCTAATATCAATGTATTTCCGAATCCCGCCCGCACAGTAACCAATATAGTGATTAACGACCCATTTGGTGATTACTGGCAATACCAGCTTTTTGACATGAGCGGCAAATTACTTACAGAAAAGATGGTTGAAACCCCCTCTGCGCAAATCGATATGACAAATTACAGCAGCGGTGTTTACAGTCTGATCATCCGATATGAAAACCAATCTGCCAAGCAAAAAAATGTAGTGCGGCTGGTAAAAGATTAAGGGTGCGGTACACAAATTTAGTCATTTGTAATATTGCATTCCTACTTTATATTTACAGGTCCTAACATCTTTTCAGCAGCGCGATTACAGCTAAAATCAGTAAACAATTGCTGCAAGCGGATGTTTATCTATCAAAACACATAAAACACTACAGTGAACAGAAGAAAATTTGTAAAAACGATCGGCGCGCTGGCCCCTGCAGCAGCCTTTGTAAATAGTACATTTGGCAATCCATTGTCAAAGCAGGTCAAACCTATTGTTATTTCTACCTGGCAAGGGAATGTCAAAGCAAATGAAAAAGCCTGGGAGCAACTGATGAATAATTTACCTGCACTCGAAGCTGTTCATCAGGGTGTGATGGTACCCGAAGCAGACCCCGATGATATGAGTGTGGGCTATGGCGGACTTCCTGACCGTGACGGCGTTGTAACTTTAGATGCCTGCATTATGGACCATCTGGGTAATATCGGTGCAGTCATGGCACTTGAAAATATCATACACGCCAGTTCGGTAGCAAGAGGGGTGATGGAAAAAACGCCTCATGTACAACTGGTAGGCGACGGAGCTTTGCAGTTTGCTTTAGAACAGGGTTTTAAAAAAGAAAATCTGCTGACAGAAAAATCAGTCGCTGCGTGGAAAGAATGGCTGAAAACATCACTGTACAATCCGATGACCACCGTGGAAGAAATTCAGAAATCGATCGAAAATAACCATGATACCATTGGGATGCTTGCACTTGATCATCAGGGCAACCTGAGCGGCGCCTGCTCTACAAGTGGCATGGCCTACAAGCTGCATGGCCGTGTGGGCGACTCTCCCATCATTGGCGCCGGTTTGTATGTAGATAATGAAATCGGAGCCGCTACCGCCACCGGTGTAGGCGAAGAGGTGGTGCGCATTTGTGGCAGTCATACAATAGTAGAAGCCATGCGCTACGGTAAGAGCCCTGAAGAAGCCTGCAAATCTGCCGTTGAACGGTTAATTAAAATGAAAGGTGAAACCTATTGCAAAAAGGTACAGATCGGCTTTATTGCCGTAGACAAAAATGGCAATACCGGATGTTATTCCCTCCTGCCTAAATTTACCATGGCAGTGAGAGATCAGGTTGGCAGCAGGGTGATACAGGCAAAATCAATTTTCTGATTAATGTGCCAGAAATATATTTTAGAAATAGCCGCATTCAGTTTACCGGGTGCAATGCAAGCTGAAAAGGCCGGCGCGCAGCGCATAGAACTCTGCGACAATGCAGCAGATGGCGGCACCACACCCTCTTATGGAAGCCTCGTGATGGCCAGGCAGAAGATCCACATACCTGTATTCCCTATCATCAGACCGAGAGGTGGAAATTTTGTTTACTCAAAGACTGAGTTTGAATGTATCAAAGAAGATATACTGCAATGCCGAAAATTAAATTATCCCGGCATAGTAGTTGGATTTCTGGATAGCAAAGGTCATGTTGATACAAAAAAACTGAAAGCGGCTGTCAGGCTTGCAGGTCCCATGCAGGTAACTTTTCACCGGGCCTTCGACCGCACCAGAAAACCTTTAAAAGCACTCGAAGAAATTATTGAATGTGGCTGCACCCGCATTCTCACAAGCGGTCAGTTTCCTTCCGTACAGGACGGCATCGACCATGTTAGAATTTTGACTGAGAAAGCGCAGGGCCGTATTATCATTATGCCCGGCAGTGGTCTCAACAGCAGCAATATTGCAGAAATAGCGCAGAATACAAATGCAGTTGAATTTCATACTGCAGCCAGAAAATCGCACCATAACAAAGCGGTATTTTCTCCTAAAACAATGCATGAAAAATTGAGCTACACTTCGGTTGATCAAAAGGAAATTAAAAAAATATTGAAAGTACTCGCGAACATCTGATTTTGCTTCAGCTACTCATTTCAGTTACACCCTATTCGGCTGTTTTACTCTTTCAAAAATATAGCCTTTAACGTGCCCCGCTCCGTACATGCAAGCACCGTATAAATCCCCGGCACTATGGATGTCAGATCGATCGTTCCGTGACAGGAGTCCCTTTTGACTAACATTCCGCAAAAATTAAAAATCAGAATTTCATGCAACAGGGCGCCGTCCGGATCCGAAATAGACAACTGATCGTGTACGGGATTTGGATATAAATTTAAACGCCCCTGTTGCTGAACATCAGCCACAGCCGTGGGAATCAACGCGATCGTTGTATCAAAAGCATCTTTATTCTTTGTAGTGTCCTGTGCCGCCGAAACCCAATAGGACGAGATGCTGAGATAATCAGCCGTGGCAGGAAGCGGTTTTACTGTGATCGTATCAAGCGTTACAGAACCACCCATAATGGCTACACCGGGATAACTATAATATAATTTCAAATAAAGGGTGTCATTCTGATTGTCCACCGCGTAGCCCTGCAGCCAATCTACCGGTCCACCCGGCCCCCATTGAAAATAGGCCCCATACTCGAGCCAAACCGAATCTGCATTTACCAGCAGAATATTGGCATGGGTACTAAACCACACTTGTGCAGTGCCGGTTTTACAAAAAAACAGCAGTATTATCACGACCAGAATCTTTCTCATTGCAGATATATTTTTAAATGAAGATATTACAAATTCTGGTTCTGAATGCATTTCAGCGAATTTAATCGCCGCAGGATAAATCCATTTCAAAA
The DNA here is from genome assembly GCA_020853515.1 of Chitinophagaceae bacterium. Lineage (GTDB taxonomy): Bacteria > Bacteroidota > Bacteroidia > Chitinophagales > Chitinophagaceae > OLB11. The sequence continues at coordinate 6,349 of JADYYU010000233.1, forward strand.
CAGCAGCGCGATGCATACATTTAAAATAATAATAATTACTTTTACAAAATTAAAATATTCAATATGAAAAAACTGATCCTCGTCACAGTGGCCTCCGCATTTTTTTTCTCCTGCAATGATGCAGCTAAAGAAACTACACAAAGCACAACATCAGCCACTGAAGCAAGCAGCGCCGGTCAGCAACAATTTTTTGGTGAAAAAATAAATGCTGACAACGCAAAACCTACTGATAGTCTGAAAGCCATGATGGGAAGCGACAGTAGTTTAAATTGCAAATTAAGCGGCAAAGTGGATGCAGTATGACAGAAGAAAGGCTGTTGGATGGAACTAAAAAACAGCGACGGCAGCTCTATGCGGGTCACCGTTAAAGACTACGCTTTTTGTATGCCAAAAGACTGTGCCGGCAAAACAGAGATCGTAGAAGGAGTAGCCAAAATAGAAGTAACCTCTGTGGCAGACCTGCAGGAATACGCCAAGGATGATGGGCAAACTAAAGAAGAGATCGCAGCGATCAAAGAACCAAAAAGCGAACTGGTGTTTGAAGCCAAAGGCGTTATACTGCAATAATTTTTTATATGAAAAAAATAGCCTTTGCCATTGTTAGCGGAATTTTATTCCTGGCCGCCTGTACTGAACAGGTATCAAAAAAAGCAGACGAAAAAGAGGCCTGCGAGCAGCCGGCCATACAGGATCCAAATGACGTAAAACCCATGGCCCTCATGATGCGTACGATGGCAAATTACTGTGACACCATGCGACTAAAAATCAATCAGGGTCAAGCAGTCGACTCATCCACTTTTCCGCTCATGCCGTTCTGGACCGCCGAACCCACTGATTCATCAGTACTCGAACCCTTATTTTTCAGCAATGCAAAACGATTTGAAAATGCGTACCGGAAATTGATGCAGGATCAGTTGCATCAGAAGGAAAATTATACGGCCGTGATCGC
>JADYYU010000234.1 GCA_020853515.1 Chitinophagaceae bacterium
AACAGGTTTGTACACCATTAGTGTCATGAACGAAGAGGGCGTACGTACGACTCATAAATTATCGGTAGAATAATAAATTATAAATATGCTAAAAAGAATATTTCTGATCACGGTTGCTTTATTCGCAACCGGAAGTTTATTTGCACAAACATTGTATGATCTCAATACGATCCAAAAGCTTGAAATTAATTTTTCAAATCCTGACTGGGATTACAGAATGGATACAGCCAAAGCGGGCGACGAGGGATACCTGATGGCAGATTGGATCAAGATTAATGGTATTCAGTACGACAGCGTTGCGGTGAAATATAAAGGCAATAGTTCGTACGATAGTACAAAGATCAAAAACCCCTTGCACATCCGCTTAGATAAATATAAAAACCAGAATTACGGTGGTTATAAAGATATCAAACTGGGCAACGGGTATGGCGATCCATCCATGATCAGGGAAGTGATGGCATACAATATACTGGCAAACTACATGCACTGTCCCCGCTCTAATTTTGCACAGGTTTACATCAATGGAGCCTATTATGGCATTTACTCCAGTGCCGAAAATATTGATGAAAAATTTTGTGCCGATCACTTTTTTTCTGCCAAAGGCACCTTTTTTAAATGCAATCCGATCGTGAACCCGGGGCCTACCACTAAAAGTAATTTCAGACATCTGGGTACGGACAGCAGTTTGTATAATAACTATTACGAACTCAAATCAAATACCGGCTGGAACGATCTGGTAGCTTTGTGCGATTCAGTGACTAACAATACAGCTAGTTATGAAAGTATGTTGGATGTAGACCGCATCATCTGGATGCTGGCTTTTAATAATACTTTTGTCAATCTGGATAGTTACAATGGGGTTTTTGCGCAAAATCATTATATCTACCGCGACCTGACCAATCACTACAATCCTGTCATCTGGGATTTGAACATGTGTTTCGGAGCTTTTCCTTTTGCCGGTGCAGGCAATGCATCCATGGGCAATCAAACACCGCTTAGCATGCAGCAGTTTTCTCCTGCCAATCATGCTGCTGACGATTACTGGCCGCTTATCAAAGCGATCCAATCAAACGACAGTTACAGAAAAAAATATATAGCACACATGAAGACGATGCTCAATGAGATCATTGTTTCAGGTCAGTATGGAATGCTCGCTGCACAGATGATCAATCTGGTAGACACGGCTGTGCAATCAGATGTATTTAAAAAGTACACATACGCACAGTTTCAAAGTGCCATGAATACAGATATTGTAAATGGCAGTTATACCATTCCCGGCATCAGTAATCTCATGAGTGGTCGCGCAACTTATCTGCAGTCCTTGCCTGAATTCAGTGCGGTAGCACCGGCGATCTCAGGCATCAGTGCCAGCAATCCGGTGCCCAACTATAATACAACGATTACCTTAACGGCCAACATCAGTAATACTAATATCGCGTATCTGGGTTACCGTTTCGACAAGCGCCTGAAATTTCAAAAGTTGCCCATGTATGATGATGGTGCTCATAATGATGGTGCAGCCGGTGACGGTACGTTTGGTGCTGATGTAACGATGAGCGGGGCTGTGATGCAATATTATATCTATGCTGAAAATTCTGACGCAGGCATGTTTTCGCCACAGCGTGCCGAACATGAATATTATTCTTTAACCGTGGCCAACGTAGCGCCGGTGGCGGGCAGTATTGTGATCAATGAAGTATTGGCAGATAATAAAAATAATGTGGAGGATGAATATGATGATCATGAAGACTGGATCGAAATTTATAACAATGGTAATCAAACGATCAACCTAAGCAATGTGTATTTGTCTGATAATATGAATACTCCTCTTAAGTGGAAATTTCCCGATAATACCTACATCGTACCGGATGGCTATGTAACAGTATGGGCCGATGATGATTCGCTGGAACAAATACTGCATACCAATTTTAATCTGAATAAAGATACCGGTTTTGTCATGATGAGCACCCTGTCAGGGATCCTCGACAGCGTTTCGTTTTTTGCTCAGATGTCCGATACTTCCTGGGGGCGTTATCCAAATGGTGTCGGTAATTTTCAACTGATGAATACAACGTTTGGCTACCAAAACGACCATTCTCCGTTGGGCACTGTGCAGCACGAAATGGGCAGCCAACTTCTAAAATTATATCCTAATCCGGTTAATACACAATTGACAGTAACCTTTAATGGAAGTAAGCAGGTAGAAATCTATTCTGTATTTGGAAATAAAATAAGCTCTTATTCAGGCAATGAAAAAATAGTCATCAATACGTCACATTTTGCTGATGGAATTTATGTTGCTAAATGCGAAAATGAGGTGTTGAGATTTATAGTGGTGCATTAACAGATTTTAATCTATATCCTTATTTTCAAATTCCCATATCTTCCACTGCCTGAGTAAAGTTTCCTGCTCTGCGGCAGAAATCTTTTTCTGATCATAATGACCGGCTTTTTCTTTTTGTCTGTAAGCCTCATAAATACTGATCGCGCAGGCCACCGAAATATTCAGCGATTGAATGATACCGGCCTGTGGAATAATAAAATTGCCATTGCAATAGGAGAGTGCTTCTTCTGTAACACCGGCATGCTCGTTGCCAAATACCAATGCTGTTGAACCCGTAAAATCAAGCGAATATAAACTCTGTGCATCTTCGTTCAGATGGGTACAGAAAATGTTGGTGTATTTTTTACGGATCAATTCAAAGCATGATTTTGCATCCTCAAACTGATGCAGCAGCATCCACTTATTGGCACTGGCACTGCTACGGTCGTTCCATCGTTTTCGGGTTGGTAAAATGCTGCGTATGATATACATCTCCATAATGCCGGCAGCTTCGCAGGTACGCATGACGGCGGCGATATTGTGGGGGTCAAACACATTTTCAAGCACGACGGTCAGGTC
>JADYYU010000235.1 GCA_020853515.1 Chitinophagaceae bacterium
GGCATATCGAGGTAGTTACAGATTTTAGGCTGTGCCTTGATCACTTCAATAATATCCATCGGAAATTTGTGCGGGTAAGCATAATGCAAACGGATCCACTCGATACCTTCTACCTCACACAAGGCATTCAGTAATTCTGCCAGCTTTCTTTCTTTGTAAATATCAAGTCCGTAGTAGGTGAGTTCCTGCGCGATCAGCATGATCTCTTTCACCCCTTTGCCCGCGAGCGATCTGGCTTCTGTTACCAGATCTTCAATTGATTTTGAAACATGTTTGCCACGCATCAGCGGAATTGCGCAAAATGAGCAGGTACGGTTACAACCTTCTGAAATTTTCAGATAAGCATAGTGGGTTGGTGTGCTTAAAAGGCGCTCACCTATAAGTTCGGCTTTATAATCGGCCTCAAAAGCTTTCAAAATATTGGGCAGTTCCATGGTGCCAAACCACGCATCTACTCCGGGTATTTCTGATTCCAGATCGCCCTTATAGCGTTCGCTGAGACAACCTGTAACGTACACTTTTTCAAGGTGTCCTTCTTCTTTCAGCGCTACATGTTCGAGTATCGTATTGATACTTTCTTCCTTGGCTTTGTCGATAAAACCGCAAGTATTGATGATGGAAATATTATAATCAGGTTTGAGACTTTCGTGCTTTACTTCGATGCCATTAGCCAGCAACTGACCGCTTAACACCTCACTGTCAACCATGTTTTTGCTACAGCCCAGGGTAGTTATATTAACGACATCTCTATGGAGTTTTTTGGATTTCATATCGGAATGTAAAAGTAAACTATTCGGAATGACACTTTACTTATTGAGATGTGAATTAATTGGATCGATTATTTCAGGCTAAACAAGCTATCAACAAACTCGTACTTATTAAAGATCTGGAGATTTTGCATTTGTTCACCCACGCCGATATACTTTACCGGAATTTTAAACTGATGTGCGATCGCCAATACAACACCCCCTTTTGCGGTACCATCGAGTTTGGTGATAGCAAGTGATGTGACATCGGTGGTTTGGGTAAATTGTTTGGCCTGCTCCACCGCATTCTGACCGGTACTGCCATCCAGCACCAGCAGTACTTCATGCGGGGCGTCCGGAATCACTTTTTGTATCACCCGTTTGATCTTGTTCAGCTCGTCCATCAGGTAAGCCTTGTTGTGCAGACGTCCTGCGGTATCAATGATCAGCACATCTGCTCCTTTAGCCACCGCGCTGTTGACACTGTCGAAAGCCACCGAGGCAGGATCGCTGCCCATTTCTTTTTTTACAATTTCAACCCCTACCCGTTCGCTCCAGATCGTTAGCTGATCAACGGCTGCCGCACGAAATGTGTCTGCAGCACCCAACATTACCTTTTTGCCGGCATTTTTAAAGTTGTAGGCCAGTTTGCCAATGGTGGTTGTTTTACCAACACCATTAACGCCAACCACCAGAATGATATAAGGTTTTTTATCTGCCGGGAGGTCAAAATTCTGGTATTCAAGCGAAGGCGCATCGGTCAGCACATTCACCATTTCTTCCTGCAAAATAGAATTCAGTTCAGAGGTCCCCAGATATTTGTCTTTAGCCACCCGATCTTCAATACGTTTGATGATCTCAACGGTAGTCCCTACGCCTACATCCGACATAATGAGAGCCTCTTCGAGTTCATCGAGCACGGCAGCATCCACCACAGATTTGCCTGCGACGGCTTTGGTTATTTTTGAAAAAAAGCTTTCCTTGGTTTTCTCCAGTCCTTTGTCCAGTGTCTCTTTTGCTTCTTCCTGTACCTTGTTTCGCTTAAACAGCTTATCGAATAAACCCATTAAAATTGTTGATTAGTAAATTTGAGGAATGTAAAATTCTTTTGCGACCGCAAATATAAGCTATTGTATATTGCTTTTAGGAATATACCTGAGCAAAAAAACGATCCTTTCATTGCATACCCTGAAAATACTGAAAACAAGACATCCGATTCAATTTTATATTGCAAAAGGGCGACTATACGGGCATACAGCTTATATTTGTTTTCACCATGCAGGAAATCGGCCCTACGGAGATCGTAGAAAAATACAGAAGCTATTACAAATACCGCAGGCTCATTTTTTATGCGATGACTGCACTGACCCTTGCATCTTTTTTTATTTACCCCATGCTGGCAACAGCCGTATTTCTGCTGTTTTTCATCGGTACCTACCTGAGCAATTATTATATCAATATTCAGTTTTATAAGTGGATCTATCAGATGCAGATCAATCCGGAAAGATTACTGCATTCGTTTGTAACCAAAAAATTTGCTGAAAATACTTACACGGTCCGAAATTGCATCCGATGGGCCTTTCCGGCCGACAAAGAATTGCTGCGAACCATTCAACGGCAGATTGAAGACATCCCCTATCCTCCGCCTTCCTTTGCAGAAAATCTATTCCTCGAAAGTGAATATGTCATTTACCGCGAGGCCGGATCTGGCCTGAGAATGATCCTGATCATACTGGCCTTTTGCCTGATTGTTTCGTATTCAAATGCGGGTCAAAAATATCTGCTCAAAATACTGCTGATCGCAGGCCTGCTGCTTGTGCCGGTATGCATCAATTATTACAAAAGAAAAAACAACCCTTACCTCATCATTTCAGCAGAAGGTATCGAAAAAAGGGGTTCGGCACCGGTTAAATGGACCGAGATCAGCGCACTGTCTGTAGAAGACGAATCCGACTCCGAAACCACTTCTATTAAATTAGTGTTGGAACTGCGATCAGGGATCGACCAACAGATTGACATTACAGATATATTGTATGATCAGGGAATACTGGAAATTATCCTGAAAAATTTTTTACGCAACAGTCAGTCAACTAAAAGAGAAGCCCTTATGCATTGTCTTTGCCGGAAAGCAGATACAATACTGCCATTCGAACAGCCACCCCATTTTCAACCTGATTGAGAATGATGGAATGCTGACTGTCGGCCACATCAGAGTTGAGCTCAACGCCCCTGTTGATAGGCCCCGGATGCATGATCACGATTTCCTTCTTCAGAGAGTCGAGCAGCTTTTTATCGATGCCGTAAAACAGGGAGTATTCACGCAAAGAAGAAAACAAGGGCATATTCTGCCTTTCAAGTTGAATGCGTAACACATTGGCTACATCGCACCATTGCAGCGCTTCCTTTACATTATAAGTGACCTGCACACCCAACGAATCGATATGTTTAGGTATGAGTGTAGGCGGACCGGCAACAGTAACTTCTGCACCCATCTTTTTCAGACAATAGATATTAGACAAAGCCACCCTCGAATGCATGATATCGCCGATGATGGCCACTTTTTTCCCTTTCAGACTGCCCAGCTTTTCACGGATCGAAAAAGCATCGAGTAAAGCCTGGGTGGGATGCTCATTTGTGCCGTCGCCGGCGTTGATGATAGCGGCGTTGATATGATTGGACAAAAAATGGGGTGCTCCGCTGGCACTGTGCCGCATCACCACCATGTCTACTTTCATCGACAAAATATTATTGACCGTATCGATCAGGGTTTCTCCTTTTGAGACACTTGAATTGCTGCTTGCAAAATTGATGGTGTCTGCACCCAGCCGTTTTTCTGCCAATTCAAAAGAGATCCGGGTCCGGGTAGAGTTTTCGTAAAACAAATTCACGATAGTGGTATCGCGTAGTGAGGGTACTTTTTTGATCGGACGTTTTAATACATCCTTAAAATTGTCGGCTGTTTTAAAAATAAGTTCAATGTCTTTTGATGTCAGGTTTTTGATTCCCAATAAGTGTTTTGTACTTAAAGACATGCGTTATTTATTTTTAGTATGTTCGATTAAAAAAACTTCATCCTGCTGTTCATTTTCCTGCCAGTTCACCTTTACTTTTTGCGTAACAATGGAATCGATCACCATGCCGGTATAATCAGCCTGAATAGGCAATTGCCGGCTAAAACGGCGGTCGATCAGCACCAATAGTTCTACTTTTTGCGGTCGACCAAAATCCACCAGGGCATCCAGGGCACTGCGAATGGTGCGGCCGGTAAAAAGGACATCATCAATGAGGATCACCTTCTTATGTTCTATTGAAAAATCGATTTCGGTTTTGTCGGGGATATGGAGTTCCTTTCCGGTATTGAAGTCATCCCTGTAAAAGGTGATATCAAGCTTTCCGTATTGTAACTTAAATTTAGTGATACTTTCGATATAGGCCACCAGCCTGTTTGCCAGAAAAATACCCCTTGGTTGCAGGCCCACGATGACGGCATCCGAAAAATCGCCGTGATTCTCTATTAACTGATGAGCCAGCCGTTCAATGACGACCTTAAATTTCTGCTGATCAAGGATGGTTTTCAAGACGGTTCTATTTGGGCAAATGTAATAAAAATAAATAAATGATGGGTATATTTACAAAGAACAAAACTTTGTATTTTGTAAGATTCATCCAGGAGAATAAATTGGTTTCAGAGGATCAACTGGTGCTGGAATAAGATTTACAAAAAGGAAATTATTTAGCAGACTTCAAAAATAGACATTTTTCTCGTAAAGATTTTCTAAGCTCTTTCTCCTCGTTAAGATCTCTTGGCAGTTTTACCGCACCAACTATTTTTTTCAATTTCATTTGAGCAAAATAAGGATGATCAGGATTAATAATTAATTCCTGTCTTTGAGGATGAATTAATACATCCATATCTTCAAGTGGAATTGCTCCTAGCAACACTTCATTGTCGCCAGGCAAAACCATTGCGTTACACATGGTACGTCTGTTCTTAAATCTCAGTTCTACATGACTAACTACATCATATTCAACAATACTGCCATTCGCAAGTTGACCTGTACGCTTTTCTGCTAAAGGAAATTTTAATTGCTCTTGAATAGATTCATTAATACAAAGCATGTACGAACCAGTATCCACCAAAGCAGATACCGGCATTCGTCTTATTTCTTCTTCACCAATAATGTGATTTCGTGCAAGAGTAATATCCTCTGCATTTATTAATTCAATATCGGCATAAACCATTCCCACAGTAGTAGATTTTGTAATTACAAAAGTAATAATTTATTGAATTCAAAAAGCTGACAAAATACAACAAACAATGCTCTCGTTTTTCTTACCGCCTGTTCTGAATCAGTTCTACCATTCCGCTAATAAGACTGTCAACCGGTATGATACCCTGATCGCCCTTGCTTTGTATACGGAGAGAAACTGCATGGTCATTCATTTCTTTTTCACCTACAACCAGCATATAAGGTACTTTCAATAACTCAGTGTCACGAATCTTCTTACCGATTTTTTCGCTGCGGTCGTCAATTTCTACCCGGATGCCGCGGGCCCTCATTTTGTTTTTTATATCCACACAATAATCCATAAACTTATCACTGATCGGCAATATTTTAGCCTGCACAGGCGCCAGCCACATCGGCAATTTACCTGCATAATGTTCCAGTAAAAATCCGATAAAGCGCTCATGGGTTCCCAACGGTGCACGATGAATTACTAAGGGTATTTCCTGTTCGTTATGCTGATTAGTATATGAAAGTCCAAAACTGCGGGGTTGCGCAAAATCAACCTGATTGGTTGCCAAGGTAAATTCACGTCCGATGGCACTCCAGATCTGAACATCGATCTTGGGACCATAAAATGCGCCTTCACCTTTGACTTCTACAAAGGGCACTCCGGTTTCTATCAGTACTTTACGTACCAGATCTTCTGTTTCGAGCCATAATTCGGGTTCGTTCACATACTTCTGACCCAGTTTTTCAGGATCGTGCAGCGACAAACGCATCACATATTTTTCAATCCCGAAGATTTCAAAATATTTCAGATACATGGCGTTCACAGCTTTAAACTCTTCTGCAAACTGTTCTTTAGAGCAATAGATATGTGCATCATTCATATGCAGACATCTTACGCGCATCAAACCAAAGAGTTCACCGCTTTGCTCGTAACGATAGCAGGTACCGTACTCTGCCAGACGCAAAGGCATGTCCTTATAGCTATGTGGCTCGGCATCAAATATTTTATGATGATGCGGACAGTTCATGGCTTTGAGGTAGTACTTAGTGCCGTCGAGTTCCATTGGAGGATACATACTGTCGGCATAATACGGCAAGTGACCACTGGTCAGATACAGGTTTTCTTTGGCAATATGCGGTGTCACCACCCGTTTGTAACCGCCTGCTTCTTCTGTTTCCTTGGCCAGCCTTTCCAGTTCTTCAATAATAATGGTACCATTCGGCATCCAGAGTATCAAGCCCGGTCCGATATCATCATTCATGGTATAAATGCCCAGTTCTTTACCCAGTTTGCGGTGATCGCGCTTCTTCGCTTCTTCCAACATCAGCAGATGTTCATCAAGCAATTTTGAATTGGGAAAAGTAACACCGTAAACGCGGGTCAGTTGTTTATTTTTTTCATCTCCTTTCCAGTATGCACCGGCAATATTGGTCAGTTTGATGGCTTTGATATGACCGGTATGCGGAATGTGCGGCCCGCGGCACAAATCGGTGAAGGCGCCCTGTTTGTATAATGTAATGCCGCCGTCTTCCAGATTTTGAAGTAAATCTAATTTATATTCATCGTTCTTATCGCTGAAATACGCGATCGCATCCGCTTTTGAAATTTCTTCCCGGGTGTAAATATTATTTTGTTTTGCCAGTTCAGTCATTTTTGCTTCCAGCAGAGCCAGATCTTCTTCGCTCATTTGACGGTCGCCCAGATCCATATCATAATAAAA
>JADYYU010000236.1 GCA_020853515.1 Chitinophagaceae bacterium
AACTAAAAAGAAGTATCAGATCGGTAATGCTATCAGAGTGAAAGTTGTTTCTGCGAATTTAATCAAAAAGCAAATTGATTTTGATCTGGTTGACTAAGCATCAGCCAGCCTTCTGATTCTTAAGGAGAATTCCTTTTTCTGAATTATTTTCTTTATTCTGCTGCAGATTTCAACACAGTTCAGATATATTTGCACACTAAATCTATTATTAAAATGAGCAAAGGACCGATATCCCATTTTATAGAACATAATTACAGACATTTCAATGCGGCTGCGTTAATGGATGCAGCCAAAGGTTATGAAACCCATTTGCTGGAAGGCGGAAAAATGATGATAACCCTCGCAGGAGCAATGAGTACCGCCGAACTGGGCATCTCGCTGGCCGAAATGATCAGGCAGGATAAAGTGCAGATCATCTCATGCACAGGCGCCAATCTGGAAGAAGATATCATGAATCTGGTGGCTCATTCGCATTATAAAAGAGTGCCCAATTATCGAGATCTGAGTCCGCAGGAAGAATGGGATCTGCTAGAAAATCATTACAACCGTGTCACGGATACCTGCATTCCTGAAGAGGAGGCCTTCCGAAGGTTGCAGGCTCATATTCACAAAATATGGAAAGATGCTGATGACAAAGGTGAACGTTATTTTCCACATTAATTTATGTATAAAATGCTGCTCAGCGGGGTGTTGTAACAATATTATGAAATTGACCCTAAAGACAGTTGGATGCTGGCAGCGGCTGAAAAAAATATTCCGATCGTTTGTCCGGGATGGGAAGACAGTACCATGGGTAACATTTTTGCTTCCTATATTATTAAAAATGAAATGAAAGCCAGTACGATGAAAAGCGGTATCGAATATATGGTGTGGCTGGCAGACTGGTACAGACAAAACAGCAGTGGCAAAGGAGTTGGCTTTTTTCAGATCGGGGGCGGTATCGCCGGTGATTTCCCGATTTGTGTAGTACCCATGATGTATCAGGATCTGGAATGGCATGACGTTCCGTTCTGGAGTTATTTCTGTCAGATCTCCGATTCTACCACGTCTTATGGCTCGTATAGCGGTGCAGTTCCCAATGAAAAAATCACCTGGGGTAAGCTCGACATTCACACCCCAAAATTTATTGTGGAAAGTGACGCTACCATCGTGGTTCCGCTGATATTTGCCTGGATACTGGGTCAGTAGGTGCATCCGCTTACACCCTTCGTTCCGGAGTAAATATTCCTTTCCGATTATCCGAAAATGATGAGACTATTTAGAAAACTGCTGCAAAGACGGCCGTTTTTTGATTGCATTTGTTTGCTTTGATCAGTTGCCTTCAAAAAAATCATGGTTGAAAAACTTTGCTTCAATTACGGTACAGCTCAGCAGGGGGCGAGACAAAAATTGAAAAATTACATGTTGCTAAAAATATTATTCCGGCGAAAAACCTGTCCTAAAAACAGCAGCAGCAGGCATCCGCTACATCAAGTAAAAAGCATTCAAAAAGAAATTTATTTTTTTGACTAAATCAATTTGGAAATTTAGAAAATAAATCTATATTTGCACTCCCGAAACAGTTCTTTCAAATCAAATTCATACACCACCAAAAGTTTACAAACACACCAAAAAAATATTTACTTTTTTGCGGAAGTAGCTCATTTGGTAGAGCACGACCTTGCCAAGGTCGGGGTGGCCAGTTCGAGCCTGGTCTTCCGCTCCATATACTCTAAATCCAAATTTCATTATTGTAATTTGGATTTTTAGTTTTTAGATTTTTTTCATAAACCTTGGTGGTGAAATTGGTAGACACGCAGGACTTAAAATCCTGTGGGCAGCAATGTCCGTGCGGGTTCAAGTCCCGCCTGAGGTACTGAAATAGAGCCGATTCGAAAGAGTCGGCTTTTTTGTGCCTGTAAATGACTGCAGCAATAAACTGGTAATATTGTAAAGATTTCCTTTCCTTCTGTAATTCGAATCAACTTCTTAAGTAAAATTTTGTATTAAGAGTAATAACCATGAAAAAAATCTGACAGCCACAGCGACCGTCACCGTCACTGCCACAAAACAACAAATTTGGAAAGCACTGTTGACTCCTGCACTGATCAAAAAATAGAAGTTTGTAGATGATCTGCACTCTGACTTCAAAGTGGGAAGTCGTATTTGGTGTAAAGGGATTTGGAATGATAAACCCTATGAAGATTAAGGGGAGATCTTAAAGGTAATTCCCGAAGAATGCTTGAACTCACAGATTACAGTCCCTTAGGTGGCCTGGAAGACAAACCTGAAAACTTTCATACATTTATATACATTTTGACCGTACCGGGCGATCAGATTGAATTTAAATTATCAAAGGATCAGAATGCAGATGTGGCACCTAAAAAACACTCCCAGAAAATGTGGCAAAAAATGCTGGAGGAAGTAAAGAAGGTTGTTGAGCAGGAAAAACAATCACAAACCTGCAGCAGATCGTGGCTCAATTAATGATCCGGCATTTTTTCCTTCATGAGGGCAATTTTTGAATGAATCTGCGCTATCTGTGAGACAAAAATGCATCCACTCTCACAGAGTACAAGTGCCGCCAATGATACTTAATTCAATTTCATCTGTGAATATTTTTGTCATCTGTGAGAGCAAAAGAGATACGTGAGTTTTCCTCACGGATCACACGGATAAGCAC
>JADYYU010000237.1 GCA_020853515.1 Chitinophagaceae bacterium
TCTGAAACTTCATAAAATTTTCCATTTACAGAAACCTGCAATCCCTTATCTTTTGTAGCAAGGTAGATCGTACCCCTATGCCAGGTCAGATCATTGATCAGCGAGGAGGGACTTTGCAATTTATCTAACTGTCCGCTGGCATAATTCAAAACAGACAAACCGGATGTACTGTGCAACACGATCTGATTCTGCACCACATCAGCAGCGACCTGAAATACGCGTTCACTTTCATAAAAACCCGAATGATAAACTTGCGGGATATTCGCTGGTACAGCGTCCAACTTAAATAGCTTTTGAATCTGATCAAATTTTTTGCTGTTCCGGATTACATATAAACCTGCGTTCGTAACCAGCAAAACATTGCTGTCCAGATAACAGGCGTCCTTCACCACAAACCTGTCATAACGCTCGCGACCATTCTGAATATAAGTAAAATGGCTTGCACTGCTGATCAAGGCCTTTCCGATGGAATCATAGAACAAAAACTCAACAGGATGTACCACAGGCGTTTCAAGCGACTGTTGCAGCTCGTTTGTTTGTATATCGTACCGATAAACGTTGCCTTGTCTGTTACCAAAATAAACAGATTGCTTACAACCAGCCATACAGGTGATTCCGGATACTCCATCTTTAAGCTGATGTAAATTAAAATCAGGTACCAGAATAACACCGCTGCCAATGGTGCTAAAAAAGTAATTACCTGACCGGTCTTTACAAACATAAGATACATTATAATCCGAAAAAAAATGCTCCGGTTGCGAAAGCAATCGTTTCAGGTTAATCCTGTAAACGCCATCAGTGGCACAAATCCAGATCAGGGAATCTTCGACAACCACATTATTCACTGCAATCGCGTGAAGCAAGGGATGCGACTGGGCCGAAAACAAGGAGGGAAAGGGAGCAAATAAATTACTCTGCAGAGCATTTTTTACAACAACGTATTTACCACTGCTAATATCAAATAAGGGCATCCACTTCTTTGTCTGATGTATAGGAAATCTGTATATATTCAGCAGACTATCGACAACGACAGAGCATAGCGCTTTTGTTTTGCCTGACAAGCTTGCAGCCAACGAAAACTGAACCGTGGCAGGTCCGGAAACGGCATAATTTTCAGGTATTTGCTTCAGTTTTACACTCCGCGACAATGAATTGTAAACAATAATCGAATCATCGGTACATCCAATGATATACTGCTGAAATGCGGTAGCCGGATAAAATATTTTTCCTTGAGGAACCCGGGAGTCCCAGTACAATGAATCATTTTTCAGATAAAATAAGGCTCCGCTAAAAGATCTGCACCAGATAGTACCATCTGTAGTTTGCATAATATTTGTGACACTCTGATATGGAAATGATTTATTGTAAAATGAGACAAAATGGTTGCCGTCAAAACTGCAAAGTCCCTTCTGATGAGCAATATAGAGCAAACCATTACTTACGGCCTTTACATCATATACAATATTATCAGGCAGACCGTCCTGCTGATTGATGATACGGTATACAGGCTGCATTTGTGCCGACGCTAAGTTGGGCAACAAAATGAAAAGTCCTAAAAAATAGCAGAAGATACTTTTGATAACAAAAATTATTTACGAAAGTAATTCCATTTTCTGAAAAAATAAATCCGTTTTTTCACTGCTTACCATTCCCTGAATATTATTTTGAAGGTGTACAATGTTTTCACTTTTGTTGTACTCGCTAACAAAATTCAGGTTGATCAGATACGATTTATGCGAGCGGAAAAAAAACGGGATTTCCGTCAGCCGTTCTTCAAAATATTTCAGATTTTTGCTGGCCAGCAGTTTCTCGCCTCCTTTTAAAAATAACTCACAGTATGAGCCGCCTGCACTTAACATGACTATGTCGCGCACTTTTATAAAGCGGGTACTATTACTTAAATTTACAATAATACATTTTTCGGAAAGTTCTTTATGAACAGTAATATTCTCCTGCAAGGCACGGTACTCAATTATATTTCCGTGTCTCGACTTTTTAAGCAGCCGGTTGATGGTATCTGTCAGCATTTCAGGATTGATCGGTTTCAGCAGATAGTCTGTTGCCGATAACTTGAACGCCTGTACGGCATACTCACTATAGCCTGTTGTAAATACAAGATCAAAATTAATGTCCTCATCTTCAAAATGATCCAGTATTTCCAAACCACTGTGGCCGGGCATTTCAATATCAAGAAAAACAATATCCGGTTTATACTTTTTGATCGCTTTAACTCCATTGGGCAGATCGTCGCAGTCTGCCAGCACAGCAACTTCATCCGTCAGATCGAACAGCATATTTTTAAGCAACGAACGGGCCTTATTTTCATCATCAATTATTACACATGTCTTCATTTGCTATTATTTAAAAGGTAAACTTTAAGATTGTTCCCGATTGAATAAGTCTGGCAGTAACGAAACGTTCGTTTATAAAATGAAACCAACTAGCACCCAGGAGCAAAGCGGTAAAGTTCTAATAAATATACTAAATAGTTCAACAAATTTGCGAAAGTTCCTTACCGCTTTGTAAAGCAAGCTTTATCACTTTTTATACCAAACGGCTCATTAACTATCAGATGAAATATGAACAACCTTTTGATACCTTCTACAACCAGATTTTTACTTTAGAAGATGATATTCTTGATTACCTTAGCAACCTGAACCGTCCATAATATGTCCGCAACCAAGGTAGATACAGCAGTACTCTTTCAGCCACAAATCCCCCTGGTTGTCGATGTTCGTTCGCCAGGCGAATTTGCAAAAGCGCACATACCGGGAGCGGTCAATTTACCTTTGTTTAGCGATGAAGAGAGATGTATTGTTGGGACAGCTTACAAGCAACTATCACCAGAAAAGGCTATGCTGCTCGGACTTGAATTTGCCGGACAAAAGATGCGATGGTACGTAGAAAATGCTACGGCCCTTTGCCCTGAAAAAAAAATGCTGCTGCATTGCTGGCGGGGAGGCAAAAGAAGTGAAAGTTTAGGATGGCTGCTTTCGATGGCGGGTTTTGACGTTAAGGTACTGAAAGGCGGGTATAAAAATTACCGAAAATATGTTCATACGTTTTTTGAAACCATGCCTGCTAAATTCGTCGTAATCGGTGGTCAAACCGGCATCGGCAAAACCATGGTATTAAATGCTCTGGCAGAAAAAGGCGAACAGGTGATTGATCTGGAGCAGTTGGCCAGTCATCGCGGTTCGGCTTTTGGGTCGCTGGGGCAATCTCCGCAACCCACAACCGAGCACTTTGAAAATCTGCTGTTCAAGGCCATCCACTCCATGGATTTTTCACGAAGGATTTTTATTGAAAATGAAAGTCATGTGATCGGCAAATGCCAGATTCCAATAACTTTCTTCCAGAAAATGAAATCATACCAGTACATCCAGTACAGCATTCCTGAACAAAAACGCATCGAAAATTTACTTAGTCAGTATGCTTGCTTTCCCAAAGAGGCACTTAAAGAACGTTTTGAAAAAATCAAAAAAAAATTAGGCGGTGATCAGTTAAAAATTGCATTGCAAATGCTGGATGACGACGATTTTGCCGGTGCCGCTCAGGTGGCGCTGCGCTTTTATGACAAAACCTATCTTTACGGATATGAAAACAATCAAACTCTACAGAAAATAAATTTACATTTTGACCAGGCAGCGCCGCAATCGATCGCTGACAAAATTATACAAACCTGTAACGAACTAGAAAAATGAACCATTTAACAGAAGACATAAAACTCACACAATATTCACATGGGGCAGGTTGCGGCTGCAAAATCTCACCGATGATGCTCGACAGTATCTTAAAATCAGCCACATCGAAAACTCATTTTCCACAATTGCTGGTAGGCAATGACGAGCGCGATGATGCAGCAGTATTCGATCTGGGTGATGGAACGGCCATTATCAGCACAACCGATTTCTTTATGCCTATTGTAGATGATGCCTCCACATTTGGAAGTATTGCATCAGCCAATGCCATCAGCGACATTTATGCGATGGGTGGTACTCCCCTGCTGGCTATTGCTATCTTAGGCTGGCCGGTAAACAAATTGTCGGCGGAGGTAGCCAATGCAGTGATTGAAGGTAGTCGTAAAACCTGCGCTTCTGCCGGTATACCACTGGCAGGTGGACATTCAATAGACTCACCTGAACCCATTTTCGGATTGGCTGTAACCGGTAGGGTCAATATTAAACACCTGAAAAAAAACGGAGGCGCCTCGCCGGGTGCGAAATTATTCCTGACCAAACCCTTGGGTATTGGCATTTTATCTACTGCGCAAAAGCAACATAAATTGGCGGACCAACATGTAAACATAGGACCACAATGGATGCTTCAATTAAACAGTATTGGTGCCGAATTTGGTAAACTGCCTTACATCTCAGCCATGACAGACATTACCGGATTTGGCTTGCTTGGGCATCTCACAGAAATGTGTGAAGCCAGTGATGCCTCTGCTGAAATTTATTTTGAAAAGGTACCCTGGATCGATCGGGATATGCTGGAGAGCTATATCGCTGCAGGCTGTATACCAGGAGGCACCAACCGCAACTGGGACAGTTATGGTCATAAAATTTCAATGACAAATGAGCAGCAAAAGTTGATTCTTGCTGATCCGCAAACGAGCGGAGGCTTGCTGGTGGCAGTAGATGCAGGATACGAGGAAGAATTTCACAACTTTTGCCGTCAGCATAATCTGCATTTCGAAAGTTTTGGTATCATCACTGCTCAAAAAGAAAAATCAATTTATGTTCTCTAATAATCAATTTACTTTTGAAAGGTAAATAAAACTGAATTTTAAAATAGGCCCTTGATGCAATTCAAATTTAACGAAAATTATGTACTGGAAAATGAGCATGTATTATTACGTCCATTGGTTCCGGAAGATCTTACTCATTTAATTGACTTCTCCGTTAAGGAACCCGAAATATGGAAATATTCGCTGGTGCCGGCAGCGGGCACAGAGGCTATGAAGCAATACATTCAGGCCGCAACAGAAGCCCGAAAAAAGGAGAGAGAATATGCATACATTGTATTTGACAAACGCAGCAATGAATATGCCGGTAGTACCCGCTTCTACGATATACAGTTAGCAAATAAAACTTTACAGTTAGGATATACCTGGTATGGAAAGAAATTTCAGGGCAGTGGACTCAATAAACATTGTAAATTTTTATTGCTCACCTTTGCATTTGAAATCATGAACATGGAGCGGGTAGAATTCAGGGCAGATCATGAAAATAAAAAGAGTATTGCCGCTATGATGAGCATTGGCTGCACCAAAGAAGGTGTCATCCGTAGCAGCAGTTTCAGGCAGGATGGCACCCGCCGTGACAGTATATTACTGAGCATACTGAAGCAAGAGTGGCTGGATGAAAAGCGCCACCTTTTAAAAAATAAACTAACAACAGCCTGAATTAAAAACACTAAGTACTAGTCGGCATCCAGCTCCTGATAGGCCAAATGCTGAAAAAGTTTCTGCAAGCGCTCACCTGATGGTTTTTGCAAGCCGGTCTTTTTGCCTGATAACGAATGTAATTGCTGACTGCTGTTATTGTTTCTGCTAACTTTCACGGCAGTTTTGCCGGAAACCTGACGGTCGCGGTTATGATTAGAATTTTCCATAAAACGTGATTCATAAATTAAAAAATATCGCCCTCTGACAAATTTCCTGAAAACATACCAGATGGTTTTACAGGATTGAACTTTTATCTTGCAAAATTTGTACCGCAAATCAGGTTCCATCCATAAGGTTGGGAATCACAGGCACAGACCAGAAATCATCTATGCTTAACGCTGCTGTATCACTGATGCGGTAAGCCCAAATGCCTTCACATGAACCCTGATAATTTTTTGCGGGATGCATGTGAAGATGTATTTTGCAGCATGAAAAATATAATCCTGTTATTGGCAAGCACCTGCCTCTTTGCATGCAGACAAAACAACGCCGATCTGATCATCAAAAACGCCCATATTTACACGGTTAATCCGCAATTTGATACGGCTCAGGTCTTAGTGGTGAAAGGAGGAAAATTTATTGCTGTGGGCGGCGATCGTTTACTGCAGCAGTATCAGGCAGACTCTGTGATCGACGCAAAGGGACAATTCATTTACCCCGGTTTCATGGACGCCCACTGTCATTTCACAGGTTATGCAAAAGACAAATACAAACTGCCCTTATTTGGCACAAAGTCATTTGATGACATAGTAGGCATGGTTGTAAAATATGCTAAGACCAATCAGCGCATCTGGATCGAAGGCAGGGGCTGGGATCAGAATGACTGGGTTCAAAAAGATTTTCCGGTTAAAGACACCCTTGACCTGTTGTTCCCGAATACGCCTGTGTTTCTGATGCGCATAGACGGACACGCGATCTTATGTAATCAGAAAGCGCTTGATCTGGCTAAGATCGATCTGAATACTAAAGTAGCCGGCGGCGAAGTACAGATTAAAAATGGCAAACTCAGCGGTATGCTTTTTGATAATGCGGTAGACATAGTGAAGAAAATTTTACCCGGCAGAACTGATGCAGAAACCATGCATGATTTTGCCGATGCCGAAAAAGACTGCGTTAGTCTCGGATTGACCTCACTGGTAGATTGCGGTATTTCATACAGCACTTGTAAAATTTTACAGCAAGCTTACCAAGTAAATAAACTAAGTATCAGGAATACGGTGATGCTCAGTGATGAAAAAGAAAATTACGATGCCTTTTTAAGCAAAAAGCCTTACAGAGACGACAAATTGCATATCGCCGGTTTTAAAGTGTATGCAGACGGGGCATTGGGATCACGGGGAGCACATCTGCTCGAAGAATACAGCGATCAGCATCAGCATTTCGGTTATATGTTAACTCCGGCCGACAGTATGAAAAAAATTGCTGAAAAGATCTTTCCGACAGGCTATCAGTTATGCACTCATGCCATTGGAGACGCGGCCAACAGGGAGGTACTTAATATTTACGCCTCCGTATTGAAGCAAAAAAATGACCGTCGGTGGCGGATCGAGCATGCGCAAGTGTTGAATGAAAATGACTTTCACTTGTTTGGCGATTATAATATTATTCCGTCTGTACAGCCAACCCATGCCACCAGCGATATGTACTGGGCCACTGACCGAATTGGCAAAACCCGGATCAAAAATGCCTATGCCTATCAAAAGCTATTACAGCAAAACGGATGGTTACCTTTGGGGACCGATTTCCCGGTAGAATATCTCAATCCCCTGTACACTTTTTATGCGGCTGTATTTCGGAAAGATAAAAAATCATTTCCTGAAAATGGCTTTGAAACAGCCAATGCGCTGAGCAGGATGGATGCATTGAGAGGTATGACGATCTGGGCGGCCCGATCCGTTTTTGAAGAAAATATGAAAGGAAGTATTGAGGTTAACAAACTGGCAGATTTTGTTTTATTGCCTGTAGACCTGATGAAGGCCGATGCGCAGACAATCTACAATACCAAAGTGACTGCCACCTATATTGATGGAAAATTGATCTACCGGTCGCCTGAGTAACAATCAGATGATCACAGAATTATAGCAACAGGAAATGCTGATAGCCTATTTGCAAAATTATAAAATCTTCAAATGGTGTAAATCTCAAATTGACTTACATTTGCGGGTATGGAATTTCGACCCACCCGATTTGAAGTCATCCCGCCGGTTGTAAAAAATCTGCTGATCATTAATGCACTGGTTTTCTTCGCTACAATTGTGATCGGCAAAATGGGATTAGACCTGACAGAATATCTCGCATTGCATCACTGGAGCTCCGGAAAATTTAAGGTCTGGCAAATTGTAACGCATCTTTTTATGCATGGTGGCAATATCAATGATCCTGAAGGTGGTTTTTTACATCTCTTTTCAAATATGTTTGCTTTATGGATGTTTGGTTCGATCCTGGAAAACCACTTTGGCCCCAAACGGTTTCTTACTTTTTATATGCTTTGTGGAGTAGGTGCCGCTATTTTATATCTCGGGGTGCTTACTTTTCAGTACAATGCCATGCATGCAGCTATCAGCGAATTTACCGCTAATCCTACCTACAAACAACTGAGCCTCTATATCAGTCAAAACGGCATCAGTGAAGATTCGGGCTACGGGCAGATCCTTTACAATATCAAAAACCTGTGGGCAGAAAACCCGACAAGTACCGAATACGCAGCAACGGCGGCGGGCACTATGAAGTCATACTACAACCTGCAGATTTCTCAGGGTTGCGTAGGTGCATCGGGAGCCGTTTTTGGAATCCTGTTTGCTTTTGGTTATCTATTCCCAAATACGCTGCTATACCTGTACTTTTTTTTCCCGGTAAAAGCGAAATACTTTATTGCCTTCTATGCTTTATTTGAACTTTATGCCGGCATTAAAAACAATGAAGGAGATAATGTAGCCCACTTCGCCCACATTGGTGGTATGATCGTTGCATTTATCATCATCAAATACTGGAACAGGAATCACAGAAAAAACTTTTACTAATGGCAACATTCAATTCTAAATCGATCTTTAAATTTGCTTCCAAAAGTGATATTATAAAAATCATCACGATCACTTCCCTGTTTTTTGTAACCCTGCAATTTACCCGGCTTACTTTTCTGATCAACGGCGAATCCGACGCACCGTTTTATACTAACCTCTACAGTAAATTTGCGTTACCACTCAATTTTGGTCAACTGATTCGTCAACCGTGGACATTGCTGACCTACCTGTTTTCTGAATTAAATTTTATGCGCCTGCTTGGCAACATGATCTGGTTGTGGGTATTTGCCACCGTGATCGAAGACCTTAAAGGGAGTAACCGCATCCTACCTATTTTCATAACCGGAGGCCTAGTCGGTGCATTATTTATGCTGGGCTATAGTTCAATACGCCCAGGTGCGATGATACAGCCGTATGCAGGTTCACTGGCCGCCCTTTCGGCAGTTGCTATGGCCGCATTAATATACAAACCGCAGTATAAGTTCTCCATGTTTTTTGGTTTGGAAATTCCGATCTGGGTATTTGTTGCTATCTTCTTTGCTTTAAACATGGTGACCATCGAAAAATATACCCTGCCTTTATTTTTTATGGTACTGGGAGGTATGCTGACAGGCCTGGCTTACACAACAATTTTGCACAGTTATTTTGAAGGTTTCACCGCGATGTTATTCAAAGCAGGAAATTATATGGGAAATAATGATAATTTTATACTTGAAAAGGAAGCAAGCAACAGAAATAAATCGATGCTGAACCTCAGCTATAAGAAAAATGGCGAAAAAGAAATGACGATGGATGCACTTCTTGACAAAATAAATGAAAAAGGTATTGATAGCCTGACCAAAGAAGAAAGAAAACGACTGGAAGAATTCAGTAAGAAACCATGAGAAAATTCGTTAAATATGCTTTACTGACCTGTAGTATCCTCTTTGCAATATTACTGACAATATGCAAATCCATCCCCAACCTAAATCCTTATGAGCAAAGCTTCACAGGCATACTGGGACTGGCTACACCGGCACTGGCACTCATCAACATCCTTTTTCTATTGACCTGGCTGATTTTGCGAAAATTTTTTTTTGTGATCATTCCCCTCTTTGCGCTGATCTTTAGCTGGAAAATTTATTCGGTGACCATTGCAGGGCATCTGTTTAAAAAACAGCAGTTTGCAAAACAAAGTTCGTCGCTATCTGTCATGAGCTACAATGTGCGGCTACTTGACCTATACAAATGGAGTGGCAAAAAAGATACACGCGATCAGATGATATCGTTTATGGCATCTCAAAATGCGGATGTGTTATGCTTGCAGGAATTTTATACCGGCAATGATTCCGTGGGCAAAAATAATATCAGGGACATTGCCCGGCAATGTGGCTATGAATATTTTGCCACCTGCGATATCAATGTCAATAAACGGGGCAACTGGGGCAGTATCGTCTTTTCACATTTACCGATTGTGCAAAAGCAAAACCACGACATAGACGTTTTTGGCAGTAACCTCCTTCAGCAGGCAGACATTGTATTTAAAGGCGATACAATCAGCATTTTTAATATTCATCTGAAGTCTAACAAATTCAGCAATGAGGAAGCTGACCTGATCGTAAAAAATGAGGAGATCGGTCTGAATGAAAAGACCGGTGACAAGACAAAAAAAATCTATGAAAAACTCGAAAAAAATGCCAGCAACCGCGGACTCGAAGCAGCATTGGTTTCGAAGATCATTTTATCTAATCAACGGAAAACGATCGTGTGCGGCGATCTTAACGACATTCCGGGATCCTATGTTTATTTTAAATTGCGGGGTAAAATGCGCGATGCATTTCTTGAAAATGGCGTTGGTATCGGTTCTACATTTATCACCCGCATCCCTGTTCTTCGGATCGATTATATTTTTCATACAGACAATATTCAAACACTCGGATTCAAAAAAATGAAAGTTGAATTTTCTGATCACTATCCCTTGCTTGCTAATTTTCAAATCAAATAAAACGGCTTACCCCGGCTGTTAGTTTGCGTCGAGTCTGATCACTTTATTGATGCCCTGCAGTTCTTCGAGCCGCTGACATAAGGCGTCCAGTTCTTCTTTATGATTGACAAATACCATGATGGTGCCTTCGAAGACCCCATCATGCGAATCGATGCTCATACTGCGCATATTCATTTTTAGTTCCCCTGACACTACATTGGTGATCTTATTGATCACACCGACATCATCAAGGCCGTTGATCTTAACACCGGTTAAAAATGAAATCTCTTTATTTTTTGCCCATTTGGCCTTCACCACCCTATGGCCATAATTAGCCAGCAAGGACGCTGCATTGGGACAATTGGTACGGTGTATTTTGAGACCTTCGCCGGATGTCACAAATCCAAACACATCATCGCCCGGAATCGGCTGACAGCAATTAGCCAGCTTATACATGATCTTATCGCTGCTTTCGCCAAATAGAATGAGTTCATAACCTTTGGTCGGAATCTGTTTCAGATCACCCTGCACGGGAATTTCCTTTTGAGGTTCCTTTTTTTCAACCACATGAAACACCAGTTTGTCATTGACGTACTTTAAACTTGACAACACCTTGGTTTCGAAACTCCCTACTGCGATGGCATAAAACAGCTCGAGCGGCGAGAGAAATTTATAATTGGATGCGATCTCGGTAATGATGGCCGTTGTAGCCGGAATTTTGAGATGATCGAGTTTTCGGAACAGGGTGTCTTTGCCATCCTGAGCAATCACTCTTTTCTCTTCTTTTAAATAATATTTGATCCTCGATTTAGCTTTAGCCGTTCTGACGAATTTCAGCCAGTCTTCATTCGGCTTTTGCTTTTTAGAGGTAATGATCTCTATCTGATCGCCATTATTGAGCGGATGACTGATGGGCACCAGCTTATAATTCACTTTTGCACCGATGCAGTTTTTTCCCAGTTCAGAATGAATATCAAATGCAAAATCAAGTGCAGTAGCACCGGATGGCAAAATGCGCATATCGCCCTGAGGCGTATAAATATAAATCTCATCTAAAAAGATATCGCTTTTGATATCCTGAATAAAATCAAGTGCATTACTTTCCGGGTTTTTAAGTAACTCCCTGATATGCTTAAGCCATGCGTCGAGTTTAGATTCCTGCGCTGTACCTTCCTTATATTTCCAGTGCGCA
>JADYYU010000238.1 GCA_020853515.1 Chitinophagaceae bacterium
AAATTTATTTTAAAAGGGATGAACCCGCTATAATATTTTACAAAACGTACGACCGTAGACAGCTTCATGGATTGAAATAATAAAACGAATATATAGGATTAAATGTATTGCATAAATACTTTAAGTAAATATTAAGGGAAAAGCTACTTTTGCACAACTTGCGCCCAAATTACAATCCCCACGCATCGATTGGGTCCTTTTTTTTACCTTGCAAACGAATTCTATTAAATATGCAACATTTTGGTGCCCTAACTGTTTTCTTTTCGGCCGTGATTCTGATGGGCAGTTGCCGCGATGAAGTGGCTAAGCCGGTTGAAAAGGCTGAAATTGATTATAAGCAGATCGTGCAGACGGTAAAGCAGGATAGTGCTGCCGATAATGCCGATTCATTTAACCTGATAGACGATAATCTCTTTGACCCTACTGATAGCCTGGATGCCTATCTTGACAGTCTTAAAAAAATGTATGGTCGCGACAGTGCTCTGATCAGCCGTTTAAATATGAAGGACTCAGCTTCGCTGAAGTATAATTTAGCGCAACTCCGGCAGCAGGATTCCACTGCACAATCAATATCAACCGATACTGCTTCATGCCGGCAAATTCAGTGCAGAATCTGGGCCCGTGTCAGTAAGAAAGAGCAATTACTTTATTTGTATATCGATGGGAAAATGGTTGATACCTTTAAAGTTTCGACTGGAGATAAAAGGCATGAAACGCCGGTAATGGATCTGCGACCTTCCGGACCTGTATTTCAGAAATACACTTCCAGAAAATTCCCGGGGGGCAATTATAAAGGGCTGGGCAATATGCCTTATGTTGTTTTTGTGCGGGGCGGTTATGCACTTCATGGAACTACCAGCGGTAATATTCCGAAACTAGGCAGAAAAGCCTCGCATGGCTGTGTGCGTCTTCATCCTGATAACGCTAAAATATTTAATGAACTGGTGCGGAAAGCCGGCATCAATAATACCTGGGTGACGATAGAGGAGTAGGCAGTGGGTCCGCCAAGACGGAGCAGTATGCAGTATGCTGTGGGCAGTATGCAGTGGGTCCGCCAAGGCGGAGCGGTAGGTTGTATCACAAGGTGTAATCGAAGACAGTTTGCAAACGGTAAAGGGCGGTCAAACTTTAAACCGGTGAAGTTGCATAGAGACTACCAATTGTTCAGCTCGATTTCTCTTTTTTTCGAACCGAGATTAATACAATAATCAAACACAACATGCCAAGCACAACGTAATAAATTGCATTTTGATTTTGATCTATTTTGGTTTGCTTTTGTAAAAGGTTTTTTGCAAGATCATCTTTATCAAATCGTCCAATTATTAAATTCTCATCCGCCACAGCGAACATCATCAAATTATCAAATTATCAAATTATCATCCGCCGCGGCGGACATCAAATTAATTACTCATATCCGGTCTCCTCTCCTGCGTGCGTTTCACTGCCTGTTCATGTCTCCACTCTTCAATTTTTGCAAAATGTCCGCTCAGTAAAATGTCGGGCACACTCAACCCTTTAAATTCGGCCGGTCTTGTATAAACGGGCGGGGCCAGTAACCCATCCTGATGCGAATCTGTGAGCGCTGAAGTTTCATCATTGAGTACGCCTGGTATCAATCGTCCGATACTGTCAACCAGGACGGCTGCTGCCAGTTCGCCGCCACTCAGTACATAGTCACCAATAGAGATCTCGAGAGTCACATACAGATCGCGGATTCTCTGGTCGATACCTTTATAATGTCCGCAGATCATCATGATATTTTCATGTAATGAAAGACGGTTGGCCGTTTGCTGATTAAAGGTTTTACCATCCGGTGTCAGGTAAATGATCTCCTGATAAGTTCTTTCGGATTTCAGGCTTTCGATGGCTTTGCTCAGCGGTTCGCACATAATAACCATACCGGCGCCGCCACCATATTGCATATCATCGACCTGACCGTATTTGTTAACCGCAAAATTGCGCAGATGATGCAGCTTGATTTCGAGTAAACCCTTCTCCTGCGCCCTTTTCATCATCGAATGGTTGAGCGGACTTTCAAGCAATTCGGGCATTACAGTGATAATATCTATACGCATGCTAGGCGGTAATTTTTTTAAGCGACTCATTCACTGTTAGTACGACAGCCTGTTCGTCGATCAGTTCTTTCACAAAAGGAGTGCCTGTGATTTTTTCATATAGTTCAATATAGCGGTCCGAGATTTCTATGATAAAATCATCGCTCATATCCGGAACCTGCTGTCCTTCTTTTCCCATAAAATCGTGTGCGATCAGCCACTCACGAACAAACTCTTTTGAGAGCTGTTTTTGAGGTTCTTTATTTTGCTGCCTGGCTTCGTAACCTTCCGCATAAAAGTATCTGGAACTATCAGGTGTATGAATTTCGTCTATCAGAAAGAGCATGTCGTTCACCTTTCCGAATTCATATTTCGTATCCACCAGTATGAGTCCCTGCTGGGCGGCAATTTCTTTACCTCTTGCAAAAAGAGCTCTGGTGTAGTTTTCAAGTAACGAATAGTCAGCTTCACTTACGATGCCTTTTGACAGAATTTCTTCTCTTGAAATATCTTCATCATGCCCTTCGTGGGCTTTGGTGGTGGGGGTGATAATCGGTTCAGGAAAAAAATCGTTTTCGTTCAACCCTTCGGGCAAAGTGACACCGCACAAGGTGCGAAGGCCCTGCTGATATGTGCGCCATGCATGTCCGGTGAGATTGCCTCTGATGACCATTTCTACTGCAAAAGGCGTGCATTTTCGGCCGATCGTTACATGAGGCAAGGGGACATCTAGTACCCAGTTTGGCACGATATCAGTGGTTGCAGCTAAAAATCGGGCTGCGATCTGATTGAGAACCTGACCTTTAAATGGGATCGGGCGGGGTAAAATGACATCGAAGGCGGAAATTCGGTTACTCGCTACCATCACAAGCAGGTCGTCTCCGATAAAATGCACATCTCTCACTTTGCCCTTATAAAAACCGGTTTCATGGTTAAATTTCATGTAAAATCTTAAATTTCGTGCAAGATACTTTTATACAAAATATAATTAGAAATTAATCTGAAATTTCTTGTTTAGCAGAAGGCCTGACTGTTTCCGCACCACAAATAGGGTCAGCCGCTTTTAATCAGACAGGGCGAAAAAATATTTATCAACACCCGTGAAATCAATCCAAACAAAACCCTAATTTTGCGCTTCATGGGTACAGACAACAAGGCTTTTTTACTTTTATCAGACGGAACATTCTTTGAAGGCAGGGCATTTGGCAGCATCGGTACAGTAACCGGTGAAATATGCTTCAATACCGGCATGACAGGCTATCAGGAGGTATTTACAGATCCTTCTTACAGTGGTCAGGTAATTATCATGAACACCGCTCATATCGGCAATTATGGTGCTAAGAATGACGACATTGAAAGCGACTCCGTCAAAATTTCAGGATTGATCTGTAAAAACTTATCCCTCACCTATTCGCGTTCTCTGGCCGACAGTTCACTGGAAGAATATTTGCTTAAAAATAATGTAGTAGCCATTCATGCCATCGATACCCGTGCGTTGGTAGCTCATGTCAGACAGGCCGGAGCGATGAACTGCATCATTTCTTCAGAAATCAGCGATCGGGAAATTTTGAAAGAGAAACTTGCAGAAGCGCCTTCGATGGCCGGCTTGGAACTTGCTTCGAAAGTGAGTACCGAAGTCCCCTATACACTGGGCGATGAGTCGAGTGAAAAGCGTATTGCCGTGCTCGACCTGGGTGTCAAAAGAAATATATTACATTGTATGGTTGAAAGGGGGGCGTTTGTGAAGGT
>JADYYU010000239.1 GCA_020853515.1 Chitinophagaceae bacterium
GCATTCACACCTCCTTACGCAGCAGCACAAACCATCAATTTTGAATTCGACTATCCCGATAACAGCGATATCACCAATGCCCAGAAAGCCTATATCAAATCGTATGTTGACAGTTTTGAAAACGAAATGAATGCCGCCAATTTTCAGGATACCGCAAATGGATGGCGCAAACATGGTGCTGTCAATTCATTTATAGACTTTATGATTATGCAGGAGCTTAGCAAAAACAATGAAGCCTACCGGTACAACACCTACTTTTACAAAGATAAAGGCACCAAAATGCGTCCCGGCCCCTTGTGGGGATTTGATCTGGCCTGGAAAAATACCGCAGACTGCAGTAGCAGTGCTGATACAGGCTGGTGCTATAATTTAGGCGGAACCTGTCCGGCTGAACTGAAACTGGCCCCGTTCTGGTGGTCAAAATTAAGGACAGATACCTTGTTTATGAGAGAATTACGCTGCAGATACCGTTCATTCAGACAGCCCGGAAGTCCATTAGACACGGCTCAGATTTTTCACTATATCGATTCTGTGAGTACCCGTTTAAATACGGATAGCGCGCTCATACGCAATTTTGCACAATGGCCCATCTTTGGCGTTCCTATTGTGAACGAACCTGCACCGATGGCAAGCAATTACAGTACCGAAATTGCCAATTTAAAACAATTCATTAAAGCGAGGATCGCGTGGCTCGACAATCAATGGCCGCAACCTACGAACTGTGCACCTGCCGGTTTGAATGACGACGATCTTGCTGAGGCCCTGGCATCAGTTTATCCCATTCCTGCACATCAGCAACTTCATATTGACATTCAGGACGTTAATCCGCGAAATTACAGTCTGCACCTGTATAATTTACAGGGTAGAATCGTCCTGGAAAAACAGACACTGCAGCAAAGTAACACCCTTGATATCAGCGGCATTTCCAAAGGAATTTACTTTGTACAAATCAAATCAGGCAAAGGTTCTCTGGTACGTAAAGTGATCGTAGAATAAAAGATGCCGTCATCATCAATGAAAGTCATTAAAAATCTGCAGCTTGCCGGAGCAGAAGGGCGGATCATGTTATATGACCTGCATTTTTATCAAAATGAGCAACCCAAAGCCGTTATTCTTTATATACATGGTTTTAATGGCTTCAAAGATTGGGGAAATTTCGACCTGATTGCCGAACAATTTGCGATGCATGGTTTTTTCTTTGTAAAAATGAATTTGTCGCACAATGGCACTACCATAACACAGCCTGAAGATTTTGCAGACCTGCAAGCCTACAGCAGAAATAATTATAGCAAGGAACTGGATGACACCGCTAAAATGATAACAATGATCTGTAACCCGGTATCGTCCTTTGCCCTGGAAATTGATCGCGAGAGAATTATTTTGCTGGGACATAGCAGGGGAGGCGGAATCGCTATTTTACAAGCTTCACTCGATGTGCGTGTCAAGGCAGTCATTACCTGGGCTTCCGTTGCGGCATGCAAACCCCCCTGGGGCAACTGGTCGGTAGAAAAAATGAAGAATTGGAAAGATCAGGGTGTGGACTTTATCGAAAATAAGCGCACCCATCAGCAAATGCCTCTGGCCTACCAATTGTACGAAGATTTTGAACAGAATGCAGAAAAACTAAATATCAAACGGGCATTGCAACATCTGAAAATTCCGATTCAACTCTGCCATGGCACAGCCGATGAAGCCGTGCCTTTCAGTGCATTTTTGCAAATGCAGCTATGGAAAGCGGATGCTTCCTTTGTGGTGCTTGATTCAAACCATGTTTTCGATCGCAAACATCCTTACACAGCACCCACACTGCCTGCAGCCTGCCTAAAGGTGATCGGCGAAAATATCGCTTTTCTGAAAAAAAATAGTTTTTAAATCGGCAGGTCAAAAATAAAAATATAGCGCATACGTTCGCTGATCTTACTTTGAATGCTGCTACTAACGCAACCGTCCACTCAAACTTTTTTTGATTGCTAAGAGTGTCGAATGATTTCGATAATTTCTGTAGGGATACCCATTCTGATATACGATGGCAAAATCCACATGTAGTCAATTTCAAACGGTCCTGCGCTCAGTTTTATCATTGCATAACATTTCTTCCGGATGTTACCGGCCATAGACTACGCTCATAGTCAGGTTTGCCAATCATTACAACATCAGATCATCATGGTATCCCCCATATTTCTTTGAAATAATGGCCTAGTTTGTCAATTGGGTGTGATCTTCAATAGTGGCCGGTACAAATCTAAAGCATGTCATCATCGTTGTTGCTTTCGCCATTCGTCAAGGGTCCAGTCTTCATCGCTGATTATATCATAATACAGAATGCGCAACGGTTGGGTGTAAACCTTAAAATTAAAATGCGTTACCAGTTCAGTCCCGTTGTCTTCTCCGGCTTTAATCCAGTAATAGCCATTTTGATCAGCAGGTGGTTCCGCCACCCATACTTTCAAATTTCGTTCGCCATTTGTTTGCGTATGAATATACTGACTGCGCTCTATGACCTCTTTCAGATGAAAAATCGTATCAATAAGCACTTCTTCATCAGGCACACTCACCGCAGCCAGCACGCTTACTGATTGCATGGCAGGTAGCGACTTAGCTGGCTTATTGTGCGACGCAGCATTTGGGGCCGTTTCAGTATTGCAGGCACACATAATAAATTGTATGTGAAAACCCAATATCACTATAAGGAGATTAAATTTCTTCATCTTAAATTTCGTAAAGGTACACTTTGAACCAAAAAGCGGTTATTGCTGTTGAAAATGTATAAAAATATTCAGCGAATGAATACGATTATCCATGACTCGCAGTTAGACTTTTGTGATAAGTATGCATAACAAAACGATTCCAGCCATTTTTCACTTTTGACTCAACCGCCCAGCAAAAGGCACCGTTCTCTGATGGCCAGTAAATCATGCGGGCAATTCCTGCAGGCATTGTAGCCTCAAAACAGATTGCCTCAGGATGCACATCAGCCGCCTCGCTTATTTTTCCAGACGACTTTTTGCCATCAGACGTAAATGACCAGAAAGACAATTCACCTTCGAACGCTCCGAAAATGGCCATTTCTTCAAATTTAGCAGCTCCAATTTCCCAGATTGCCTTCAATTCAATGTATTTACCAGCCAGTATTTCAGTAAAAGTACGGGTACACTTCACAGCCCCCACTGGCGACTCAGAGACGGCTACATAAGTACCTAAAAGCGGACTAAGTACGCCCAGTTTGCCGCGTCCCTTTTTCCAGATCGTTTTTTTTGCAGCCATGTTTGTGCTTATTTTAGATTTAAAATATTTCATCAAGTACCTAAGCCATGACTACCTGCGATCACGCAAGCAGGTCTGAGCGCGGCAACAAGCCTCTAGTCGCTGTTATTGACCAAACTTTCGATCGGCAATCTGTTGGTAAAAGACCGTGACAGGGTTAGTTCGTCTGCATATTCAAGTTCACCTCCAAAAGCAACTCCACGCGACAATGCTGTGATCTTCAGCGGCAGATGACTGAGTTTTTTTGCAATATAATAAGTAGTAGTATCTCCTTCAATGGTCGGACTTAATGCCATGATCAATTCCACCACCTCATCTGCTACGATCCTGCTCAGCAGCGAAGCGATATTCAGTTTATCCGGACCGATGCCATCCAAAGGTGAAATGATGCCTCCAAGCACATGATACGTACCATTAAATTGCTGAGTGGCTTCAATGGCCATCACGTCACGTACACTTTCCACCACACACAATTGATTTTTGCGACGCGAGTGATTGCTGCAGATCTTACAAAGCGTATCGTCGGCCACATTATGACAGCGCGAACAAAATTTTATATTTGTCCGCATTTTTATCAGTGCATCGCTCAGAGTGGCCACCTGTGGAACTTCCTGTTTCAGCAAATGAAGCACCAATCTTAAAGCTGTCTTTTTACCAATGCCGGGTAGTTTTGCAATTTCATTGACCGCATTTTCGAGCAGGGAAGAAGAAAAAATCATTTGACAAAAATAAGGATTTTGATTCGTACCAAGCGGAGATTTTTACCTGCGGGCTTACTGCAAAAAAACAATAATGGAAGCGTCGCTTTAAGTCTGGGTTTTCTTTATTAAAAATATAATTTTCAGCCACGCGACCAAGCAAAAATCGAAAAGCATAGTGAAAGGCACTAAGGGCAATTAGGATCGTTTAAATAATTAGTTCAGGCAACTGACAAATACAAAAGGACTTTTTTTGACACTGCGCAATTCCCTTTTGATCTTATTTTCGTCACGTCTGATTTTGTAATTATGAAGGTCTATCAGCTCGCTGCACAAACTTTGGGCACATTTTAGTTTCAGGTTTTCAAATAACAGCGAAATGGTATAAAAGTCCTGTTCAGTATAAAAACCACCATTGAAACTGTGCAAGATCTCCCTGTTTTTTCTGGCCATCCTATTTTTTGAATTTTCGGGGTTTGTAATAATTCAGGTTACTGCCACAACCGCAGCCTTTTTGCGATTTACAACTACTGAGCACGACTGTAAAAACAAATGCGCAAGTTAGAAAAATAAGTAGTTTTTTTGCCATAAAATCAATCTTCGGATTGTAAAGATAATTAATTTCAGGCATTGTTGAACAAGCAAAAAAAAATATTGATTTGTCCGCTCGACTGGGGTCTGGGTCATGCCACACGCTGCATGCCGCTGATCAGCTATTTGCTCGAAAAAAACTGTCAGGTAGTTATAGCAGGCAACGAGATGACCAATCAGTTGTTACAGGCAGAATTTCCTACGTTGAAATACCTTGAACTGAAAGCATACAATGTACATTACAGCCATAAGGCTGCGATGTTGCCTTTGACTTTATTGAAACAAGTACCGCGCATACTGAGTGTTATCAGATTTGAACATCAATGGCTGCAACAGGTTATCAGGCAACATGCTATTGATATCGTGATCTCAGACAATCGCTATGGTTTACACAGCAC
>JADYYU010000240.1 GCA_020853515.1 Chitinophagaceae bacterium
TTCGGTCACCCAGCTAACCAGTTGCAGCCCATTATTTGAATACATGTGGTTAAGCCAGTTGCGGGTATTATCCAATAATTCATCGTTTGCAAACTGACTGAGTTTTACAGCTTCATTAAAATTACCCTCTGCGATACGGGCATATTGCAACGCCTTTACTTCATCCACGCCCCTTTTCATCAATCCCTGCTGTATATCAAGATCAGACAAGCGCTTCAGTTGAAATAACTGGGTTCGCGACTGTATGGTCATCAACAAATTTTCGGCTGTTTCTGTCACAAATATGAGGATCGTTTTGGGGGTCGGTTCTTCGATCAGCTTTAGCAGTATATTGCCCTCTTTGCCCATATATTCAGGATACCACATGATGAGTATCTTATATTCACTTTCAAAACTGCGTAATAACAGTTTTTGAATAATTTCACGGCATTCCAGTGCTGTAATATTGCCTTGTTTTTCTTTTCCTAAAAAATCGAGCCAGTCGGTCGCATTGCCATAAGGTAGTTGGGCAACAAACTCCCTGAAAGGCAAAATAAAATCTTTACTGGTTGAAGGACCTTTTTTAGGTACACTTATGGTAGGAAAAGAAAAATGAACATCAGGATGTTGCAGCTTTATCATTTTTGTACAAGCCGGACAAACCCCGCACGAGTCATCTTCTTTTTTTTGCCGGCAGTTAATATATTGGGCAATTGCTAAGGCCATCGCCAAATTGCCGCTGCCTTCGGTGCCAAGTAAATTAATGGCATGGGGCAGGCGCCCTTCACGAATGAGATAAATAATTTTTTCCTTAAGTTCTTTCTGTCCTAATACCTGACTAAACAGCATTTCTGAAAATTATGATTTAATACAGCAGCTAATATTATAATTAACTACGTTAAGAATGAAAATGTAAACACCTTTTCAGCCAATTAGTAGCGGCCGAAATGCACGTGTTAAGGCATTATTTATTTTTACTGCCGGTCACGCTCATGAGTTCGTGCATGGTTCTCTGCATGTTATCAACTGAGCCATCGAGGAAAATCGTATTGCCTTTGCCTTCTTCTGCAAAATGCTTGATAGACTCGGTCCACATTGAAAATAAAATAAAGGATGCATCCAGTTTCGCATCTTCCATTTCTTTTGCTGCCGAAGCCATACCACGGGCTACTTCTTCGCGGAATAAAGCCACACCCTGACCGCGGAGCTGCGCTGCCTGCTTTTCGGCTTCTGCAGAAATTTTGATCGCATTTCCTTCAGCCTCGGCAGATTTGGTTTTGGTGATCAGCAAAGCCTGTCCTTCATTTTCGGCGGCGGCTTTTAAGTTATTACTGCTTACTACCCGGGCCATAGATTTCATAATTTCTTCGTCAAATGAAATATCATTGATTTGCAGATCGATCAGGTGATAGCCCCAGCTTTCGAGTTGTGTATCGATCTGATCTTTAACATGCAGAATAATTTCGCCGCGTAGGCCAAGAATTTCAGACTGTCGTTTGGTGGCTACAAAAGCACGGATTGAACCTTCGATCGTTCGGATAAGTGCCTGCATCAGACTTCTGTCATCCACAAATTTAAACGCCACATTTTTGATCGACTCTTCATCCTGATTAAAAACAGCATACAGGAGCATGGCCTTAAAATTAACATTGGCCTGATCAAGGGTAATGGCCTGAAATTGCAATTCCACTGATCTGTTTTGAATGGAGATCCTTCTGAAAATACGTTCCAGAAATGGGATTTTAATATTTAAACCCGGCCGGGCAACCCTGCGGTATTTGCCAAACATGGTAATGACAGCGATGGTTCCCTGCTGTACCGTATAGATCCCTGAAAAAATGATCAGCAAAATAACGACCAGGATAATAATTGTGGGTGATAATACGCTCATGGCTTATGTGTTTTTGAACTGTAAATGTACGATAAATTTAAGTGCAATATTATTTTTCTGAACCGGTAGGGGTATCGCACATTAAAGTTGTCCTATGCATAATATTCAAAACAAAAATTTACACTTATGACACGATTTATTTTTTCGATCGCAGTATTGACAATGATCTCATCCATTTTTTCCTCCTGTTCAAAGGTAGTGGGCTCCGGTCCCCGGGTTTCTGAGTACAGAAGCATTGCGGGCTTTAGCTCGATCTGTTTGGCCATGGATGCAACCGTTAATATTCAACAGGATAGTTTTTATCAGATAGAAATATTGGCACAGGAAAATATCATGAATGAAGTACTGACAGAATTAAGTGGTTCAAAACTAACGATACGGCATCGAAATAGTACAATCATCAAAAG
The DNA here is from genome assembly GCA_020853515.1 of Chitinophagaceae bacterium. GTDB lineage: Bacteria > Bacteroidota > Bacteroidia > Chitinophagales > Chitinophagaceae > OLB11. The sequence continues at coordinate 2,278 of JADYYU010000240.1, forward strand.
CAGTCCGATCACTGTTAATATCAGCATGCCTTCATTAAGCAGCCTGAATGTAAGCGGATCGGGTGTGATTCGTTTGCAAAATCAACTGCAGACCTCAGGTTTTGATCTGAATGTGAGTGGGTCGGGTGAGATCGAAATTCCGGTGATAGACGCCAGCAATATCAGCAGTACGATCAGCGGATCGGGCAAAATCGCCATCAACAGCGGCGTGGCAAGCTCGCTTAACAGCAAAATCAGCGGCAGTGGGGACCTGGATATGCTGAATGTGCGCACGAATGATGTAAATACCACCACAAGTGGTTCGGGCACCACAAAGGTTTATGCAATTAGCACATTGTTTGCAAAGATCAGCGGTAGCGGTAATGTTTATTACAGGGGAGATCCCTCGGTGGAATCGGAAATCAGCGGGTCGGGAAGGTTAATAAAACAGTACTAAAAATAGGAGACCGGTATTTTATATTTGCAGGGTGGAAGTTAGCGATAAGCACCATATTACACAATTACTAAGCGGGAATATTTCCACGTATGAAACAGTGTACAAAACATATTTTAAACCACTTTACATATACGCCTATACCATGCTCAAAGAAGAAGCTCAGGCGGAAGAGATCGTGCAGAATTTGTTTCTGAAGATCTGGGAACGAAAGGAACAGATCAGTATTGACACTTCACTCAAAGCTTATTTGTATAAATCGGTGTACAATGACAGTCTGAATTATATCAAACATCTGAAGGTGAAATCAACTTATGAAAATCATGCAACACAAGTGATGAAACAAACAAAATCACCCACACCGGCTAATAAACTGCAGTACAAAAATCTGGAAGATAAACTGCGCGAAGCCCTGAATGAATTGCCGGAGCAATGCAGAACTGTTTTTCAGATGAGCCGTTACGAAGAATTGAAGTATCGGGAAATAGCAGCCCGTTTAAGTATATCGGAAAAGACAGTTGAAAATCATATGGGGAAGGCGCTGAAATTACTCAGGCTCAAATTGTCTGATTTTTTGATTACAGTAACTGCGATATTGATCACCTTAAAAAACAGCTTCTTGTGAGTGATGAAATTAATAATATAAAGGACGAACTGCTGGTAAAGCATTTGCTGCAGGAATGCAACGCTGAAGAGGTATTGCAGGTGGAGCAATGGCTGCAGGCAGGGGATGGAAATAGCCTTTACTATCAGCAGTTTAAGCAGATCTGGGAGCAAAGCAAAGCACTTGAACTGACCGCAGTAGTGAATACAGATCAAGCCTGGCTTCGTTTAAAACAAAAAATGCAAAGGCCGGCCGCTACTTTCAA
>JADYYU010000241.1 GCA_020853515.1 Chitinophagaceae bacterium
GATAAATATCAATTCGGTTGAGGGCCACCAACATATACACATTTGCCGTCCAGTGACCAATGCCTTTCAGTGAAATTAATTTTTCTTTCAAAGCCTGATCGTTCATTTTTTCAAGCGAGCTAAAAAAATCAGGCTCCTGCAATAGCCTGATTGCAAGCAAGGTGAGATATTGCGCCTTCTGACGGGTAATACCGCAACTTCTGTATTCCTCTGTACTTAAGGCCGCCAGTTGTGCGGGGGCTATGGTACCTGTATATTCTTTGAGCCGGTTGTATACCGATTTGGCAGAAGCCAGCGACACCTGCTGCTCGATGATCGTTTTGCAAAGTGATTCAAAACTATTGCTGCGTTTCCAGAATGGCGGATATCCGTATAACTGATGCAGCCGCTCTATTACACCATGCTGTGTGCGCATCACATCACAATGTTTTTTGCAGGTGCTTTTTGAAAAGGTTTTGACCATAGGGATAAATAAGCGGTCAAAGGTAAAAAATTAACAGCTGTGGCCTCATGAAATCAGGTAATTGAAACTGTGTACCGATGTTAAAAAAACTAATTACATAGGCACATAGAAGTTCGAGGCAGAATGCCCGGGTACATCTATTTGTCAACAAAACGTGCAACACAGTACTTACAAAAAACTATGTCTCTATGTGGTTAAAATATCTTACCATACGGGCACATAGAAGTACGAGGCAGAATGACCTGGTCCTTTTTTTGTCAACAAAACGTGCAACACAGTACTTACAAAAAACTATGTCTCTATGTGGTTAAAAATCTTACCTCATAGGCACAAAACAGTACAAGGCAGAATGCCCGGGCGCATCTATTTGTCAACAAAACGGGCAACACAGTACTTACAAAAAACTATGTCTCTATGTGGTTAAAAACAATCTTTCCGAATTAACGTATTAATACAGGTTTAAATACACTGCCGTACCTTTTTTAAAAGTCAAAAGATTACATGAGACAACACATCCACTCAATCAGTGCGATTATTTAATTAGCCGGCAATAGAATAGTATAAGTCCGTCCTTTGCTGTTAGACAAAGTATTGCTGCGGATCCATGGATTCAGCATACGGATGGTCTTGTAATCAGTTCCTTTGCTTTTGGCATATGCTACCAGATTGCCAACACCATAGTTAATAGTTTCACGACGCAGATTCAGCGGATGATATACCACATCATTGGTAAGCCGAAATCCAAACTTATCCTGATTATCAAGTATATATTTTAAAGCTGCTATGCGAAAAACATATCGCATGGTTTCTTCTGGCAACAATAATTTATAAAAGCTGCTTTCACCCTGAGTATTCATGGCGCCATTGTATCCACCCATACCGCAATTATAAGAAGCCGCTGCTGCCGTCCAGTTTCCGAATTTATTGTAGGCCTGCTGCAGGTATTTACAGGCTGCTTCTGTGGCTTTTACAGGGTCGTAGCGTTCATCCACTTCATTGTCGATATACAAACCAAAGGAGGGTGCTGTGCCACTCATAAACTGCCAGAAACCAACTGCCCCGGCTTTCGATATCTGATTTTGCAGGGCAGATTCGGCAACGCATAAATATTTAAAATCGTCGGGTATATTGTTCGCTTTCAATCGTTCTTCGATCACTTTCATCCAGCGTCCCATGTGCTTTATGATATAGGAAGTACTTCCCTGCATAAAAGTGTTTACCAACAGTTCACGGTCAAATCGTTCGCGTACATCCCAGATATCCAACGGCATTTTTTCTCCAAATAAGGTAAATGACTTAGGCACTTCAGGCGCCATCACATTCACCGGTATATAGTTACCAGAGCGCACCTGAGCCACCGGCTTTTCAGCAGGGGAAAGCTGGGGAGCTTCTTCTGCTTCCGTTTTAAAATAACGTGGATTATTGTACGTCTGTGCCTGAGTGCCAAGGGCTGTAGTCATCAATAAAAAGGAGTATAAGATTTTTCGCATATCAATATGTTTGAATTAATTAAAATTTGAGCTGATTGTCAGATGCGGGGGGCCATCTTTTTTTTGTAAACCGGTACTGTGCTGCAGGGCTCGCCATACATAATACTTTTTGCCAGAGGCCGCAGTTTATAGGTAATGGCTGCATAAGCCTCATCGGGTATGGGCTTTTCGCCACAACCTTTAATCACAATACGCTGATCGGTGTATTCGGTAGCATCGAGTTGTTGAATATTTTGAAGCATCAGTTGCGTCATCGCCCCGCTCTCATCGCCCATTACAGCATTCGTAGCCACTGGTTGCAGATAACTCATCACCAGCATATATGCCCAGACAGGTATGATAGCATCTGCTGTGCAGGTTACTACCACATTTTTACCGGAATATACCGACCAGTCGTGCGTGAGTAAGGCAGCCCTGAAGTCCTTTTCCTTTAAGATAAGTTCCATAAAAAGAAAAGGTTTCAGGTCGAAAACGGTCACCTGCTGCGGCAAAAACTGCTCAAGGTTAATTGTGATCAGACCGCTTTCTGCTACCTTGTTTACTATCGCATCCATGTCTGCAAAAATACATTTTTTGAAAGGGTATAATGTTAATATTTGTAAAAATGGGTGATAATGGTCAATAGGCAGTAGGTCCACCAAGGCGGAGCAATAGCGAGTACGCAGTGGGCAGTAGGTCCGTCAAGGCGGAGCAGTGGGCAATAGCAGGGTTGCAGGTTTCAAATTGCAAGCTAAGATAAATTCCATCTGTCAACGCGGATATCAAATTGAATTAGATACTCCCCGTTCTTCCGCCGTCTACACAAATGCTTTGCCCTGTGATATAGCTTGCTGCGGGCGTTGCTAAAAATGCCGCCATGGCAGCGATCTCTTCAGGCCGGCCAAAGCGACCCATCGGAATTTCGTGCAGCATATGGGCCTCCACGTCTTCCAACGGTGTATCGGTTTTTTTTGATTTGTTTTCGATAATAGAAGACAAACGCACCGTAGCGGTAGCTCCGGGCAGCACATTATTAACTGTAATACCGAAAGGTGCGGTTTCGTTAGCCAGTGTTTTAGCCCAGCCGGCCACAGCAGCCCGCGTGGTATTGCTGACACCCAGATTCGGGAGCGGCACTTTTACTGAGGTAGACACGATATTAATAATGCGGCCATAAGCAGCTTGCTTCATACCGTTTAGCAGTGCCATACTGATATTATGATTATTGATCAGATGCAGGTTCAGGGCCGACAAAAAATCCTGATCTGCGGCGTCAGTAATTTTTCCGGCAGGCGGACCACCGGTATTATTGATGAGAATATGAATCACGTTTTCTTTGGCAAAATGCTGAACAACTGCTTTGACCCCTTCGGTGTTTCCAAAGTCGGCCAGCAGAAAGCTATGGGTTTGTCCATGTGCGACCGGCAATTGTTGCAGGGCCTTTTGCAAACTATTTTCATTCCGGGCGATCAGGGTGCATTGTGCCCCCATACCGGCCAGTTCTTTGGCAATCGCGAGTCCGATACCTTGTGTACTGCCGCAAACCAAGGCATTTTTGCCTGCTAATGAAAGATCCATCATGATAAAATTTTAATGCTTAAAAATTTGATTCTACCCTTATTTAAAGAAGTTTAATAGAGTCTGCGCTTCTCCGTTTTGGTTTTTGAGGGCGTGATCAGGTCATTGTCAAAATGCAAGCCCAGAGAAATGGTATACAGTCTGCCCACTGCAAGATTTGTGGAAGGATTGTAAAAATTGGTCAGATAATAATTTCCTGTGATTGAAACACCGTGAACGGTGATGCCGGCAAATGCAGAGGCAAACATGAGGTTGGCCTTACTGCTGAAAAATTCATTGTATTTATAGATCTTTTCGTCATTTAAAAAGTGCTTTCTTTTATAGTTAAAAGCCAGAGCAATATCGGCGCCAAATTTCAGCATCAGCTTTTTGTTGCTGCTGATCAGTTTGATACCGGCCGGTGCGCCAATCGTATATACACGTTCCTTGTATCTGATCGAATCATTGACGGCAGTGATCATTCCGATATTTTTAAGCTGAAAACCGGTGTACAAGACAACATTTTTATGTGCATGAAAGTCGATATCGACGCCTGTATTAAAAAAATAAGTGTAACGTGGAATCGTTTTGTAAGTCAGGCCACCTGAAGTCAGGCGGGCAAATTGCAGAATACTGCCTTCAAGTCCACTGCTGAGCGTTACTTTTTTGCGTGCATCCGGCACATCATCATTTCCGGTAGGCTGGGCCTGTGCATGCAATATACCTATGCACAATATCAGCAGGCAAAGCAATTTTTTCATATTCTATATTTAGTGTACAAAAGTAATATTAATTAGATTTAAACACAGCAAACAAATTATTCAGGATAAATCAATCATTCAGCACGCACTTTGCTTATTTTTGCCCGATCAATCATTAAAGAATATGCTGCAACTCAATATACTACGTACCCGTAAAGATTTTGTAAACGAACGACTGCTGGTAAAAAATTATCCTGACACGAATGCTGTGGATCTTATTTTAAAAATAGACGAGGAAAGAAGAAAAATACAAACTGAAAATGAAGAACTGCAGGCCAGGATCAATGCGGCTTCTAAAGAGATCGGTAAGCTGATGAGCAGCGGAGCAAAAGAACAGGCAGAAGTAATGAAGACCGATGTTGCTGCCTATAAAGAAGCTTCCAGAGCATTGAGCGAACAACTGACTTTGCTGGAGCAACAGCAGCATGAAGAGCTGGTAAAGCTACCTAACCTGCCGAATGAACTGGTGCCCCCGGGCAAAACACCGGAAGAAAATCTGGAAGTAAAAGCCGGTGGCCTAATTCCTGAACTGTATGATGGAGCTGTGCCACACTGGGATCTTTGCGCAAAATACAACCTCATCAATTTTGAACTGGGCACTAAAATTACAGGTGCCGGATTTCCGGTGTATGTCAATAAAGGGGCGAGATTGCAACGGGCCCTTATCAATTATTTTTTAGATTATAATACAAAGGCTGGTTACACCGAATACCAGCCTCCTCATATGGTGAATGCTGATTCGGCCTACGGCACCGGACAGTTACCTGATAAAGAAGGTCAAATGTATCATGCTACGGTTGATGATTTTTATCTGATACCTACGGCTGAAGTGCCGGTAACGAATATTTACCGCGATGAGATCA
>JADYYU010000242.1 GCA_020853515.1 Chitinophagaceae bacterium
GTTTTTGGTTTAGCGGTGCTTTGAGCTTGTATATCCTGCTGGGTCACCTGAATTTCGGATTTACCCTCTTTTTCGCCGGTCAAAATAGCTTCTACTTTTTTGGCTTTTTCCACGTCAATAATGTCCGTTGCAGTGGCGGGTTGCACTTCGGTATTTGTTGGCCGCGCGGCAGTGGTTGCCGTCGTTTTTATTTCTGGTTCCACGATACGAACTTCCTGCACAGGTTCATCTTTTTGAATGAGTTTGGGCTTGCCGTAGGAGCGATATTGTAAAGAAAGTTGTTCGCCGGGGAGTGGTTCATCTCCTTTTTTCATATTATTGAAAGCGTACAAATTAGATAAATTAATTGCTTCTTTTTGTGAAATAAGGAGCATATTTTCTTCTTCCTTCACCATATGAAATTCTACCGTACCCATTTTCTTTTTCTTTTCAAGAAACACAAACATGTCAAAAGGCAGGGGCTCGTCCTGCAGGTCATTCATGTCTAGCAGTTTGGCATATTTGATATCATACTGTACGGCTTTTTCAGGAAGCTGCTCGCCCTTTTTTGCCCAAAAACCTCTCAGGCCTTTGTAGTTGGTATTCGGATCGTCAATGATATCCGGATTTTTTGCATCACGCTCAGGCACTACTTCACCAGGTTTTTTGCTGGCCAGGCTGAGCGCTTCATAAGTGTACTGCTGCAAATTATATTTCTCTACCAGATCGGTGAGCCTTTTTACATAAGCAGGGTTGGTGGCATAGCCGGCTTTTTTGAGACCGGTAGCCCATCCTACATAATCGGTAATTTCCATTTCAAATAGTGATTGATAGCGACTGCTGCCACGCAAAAAATCTGAATGATCGATATAGGATTGCTGCGCATTCGGATATTTGCGGAAGCATTCCTGTTTTTTATCATCGTCGTGCAAAAAAGTTTCGCCGGTCCAGTTTGATTTACATTTAATGCCAAAATGATTATTTGCTTCGCTAGCCAGTTCACTGTTGCCGGCAGAGGTTTCATGGATGCCCTGTGCCAAAGTGATCGATGCCGGAACGCCGGTGCGCAATTGTTCTTCGATCGCAAATTTTTTGTATTTGTCGATGTAGTTGATCACGTCTGTTTCGTTTTGAGCAAATAAAAATTGGTTGCCAATACCTGCAATAATAAAAATACAGGCAAGAAATCTTTTTATCATGTGTGTCTATTTTTTTCGTGATATCATTATGCCGTCACGCAGGGGCAAAAGTACATTTTCTAGGCGAGTATCTAAACTGATTTTTTCATTGTAGGCATGCATGGCTTTGGCATTTTTTCCTGCATTATTTTTTTCAAGAACTTCCGCATGATACAGTACATTATCGGCTAAAATATAGCCGCCTTTTTTTACCTTGTCAATGATCTGATCAAAGTAGGTGCCGTAATTAATTTTATCGGCATCAATAAACACCAGATCGAATTCATAGTTTAAATAATTCAGCACGTCCACCGCTTTTCCGACAATCAGATTGATCTGATTTTTAAAAGGTGAGCGGTCAAAGTATTGCTGCGCGATGGCGGCTTGTTCCGGGTGATTGTCTATCGTGATCAGTTTGCCTTCAGGGTGCAGACCTTCAGCCAGGCAAAGGGCTGAATAGCCAGTAAAAGTGCCTATTTCAAGGATAAAATCCGGACGGATCATTTTGCTGATCATGCTTAAAAAGCGGCCTTGTAAATGACCGGAAAGCATCACAGGCAATTCTGTTTTCAGATGAGTTTGCCGGTTCAGATCGTAGAGTAATTCGCTTTCACCTGTGGTGAATGATTCGGCATAACGGTTTATTTCTTCTGAAGTGAGGTGATGCATTTGTTGAGTTGTTTGTTATCTGGATCCGATACCAGTTGTAAGGTATTTTCGTTAAAAAAATTATAAAAAAAGAAACGTGAGAATCCCATTGATGATCAGTAATTCGATACCAATTTTATAGCCATGAAACAAGGATGCGGACAAATCATTTAAGGCTGTTTGCGTGCCCGTAGAAAGTGTTAATTTTTTTATAAACCATTCCGGATTATTCAGCAGATCTACCAGAAGTGTGAGCACCGGCGCCACAATACAAATTGGTAGTACGATACTATCTTGAATCGTTCTTTTGGTGAGAATGCCAAAGGCAAATAATCCCAATAGTGGTCCGTAAGTATAGCCGGCCAGTTTCAGGATCACATCGATGATAGAACGGTCATCGATCATTTTAAATATCATGGTGCAAACAAAAAAGATGATCGCGAAGGTGAGATGTACTGTCAGACGTGTTTTTTTTCTCGTGGCTTCATTCAGTTTCTCGTCCCGGTTAATGCCCAGCAGGTCTATGCAAAATGAGGACGTAAGCGCTGTGAGTGCCCCGTCGGCGCTGGGGAAAAGGGCCGAAATGAGGCCTATAATAAACAGGATCGAAATGGCGGCCGGCAACACACCGCTGAGGGCAATATGCGGAAAAAGATCGTCGCCTTTAATGGCCAGATTGTTTTTTGCGGCATATAAATAGAGGCAGCCTCCCAAAAATAAAAACAACAAATTGACGAATACAATGATGGTGCTGAATGTCATCATATTTTTTTGCGAATCACCGAGTTTACGGACACTGATATTTTTTTGCATCATTTCCTGATCAAGGCCGGTCATGCCGATCGTAATAAATGCCCCCCCAATGATTTGTTTCAGAAAAAAAGAACCTGACTTGTAATCGGTATTGAAGACATGGGTATAGCCTGCTGTTTTCATTTCACCGAAAGATGCAAAAAAGCCGGAATCCATATTATTCATTAATGCAATGATGCAGACTACCAGCCCCAACAACATAAAAGTGGTTTGCAGGGTATCGGTGTACACAATAGTTTTGACACCGCCTTCAAATGTGTACAATAAAATCAGCAGCAGGATCACAAAGGCCGTGACCCAAAATGGAATGCCCATTTTGTCAAGGATAAAAATTTGTAATATATTGACCACAAGGTACAGTCTTGCCGTAGCGCCCAGGGTTCTTGAAAGGATAAAAAACAGCGCACCGGTCTTGTAGGAAGTCATGCCGATGCGTTGCTGCAGATAGGTATAGATAGAGGTAAGTTGCAAGCGGTAATAGAGCGGCAGTAAAACATAGGCTACTACAATGTAACCCAGAAAGTAACCCAGCACTACCTGAAAATATTGAAAGCCGGTGCTGCCTACTGTACCCGGCACACTTACGAATGTAACCCCGCTGAGTGAAGTACCGATCATACCAAAGGCTACCAGCATCCAGTTTGAATTTCTGTTGCCGATAAAAAAAGATTCGTTATTGCTTTTTTTGGACGTGAAGTAAGCTACCAGCAGCAGTAATGAAAAGTAAGCCAGCACAAAAAATAACAGTACGCTTGATGACATAATTAAGATTTCTATTTTCTAAGTGATAAAAGTAATATAAACCTGTATGTAAATTGGGAAAATGCTGCAAAACAATTTTAGAACGATGGCACCGCCCGGATGGAAAAGGGAGCTGTAACCTGATGCAATAGCGGCCTGTCTTATTTGCTGCGCACCGTGCCGCTGCCGTTGATGTTCTTTTTGACTGAGGGGGTACCGGCGTACACAACGCTGCCACTGCCGGTAATATTCACATCGAGCGACTTACTCACAGTTGTTTGAAGATTTCCGCTTACGGTCAGTGCCACTTCAGTATTTTCCGCCTGCAGGGCAAAAGCCTGAATACTACCTGTGCCCAAAATGCTACCTTTAAAGTTAGTACAGCTACCCTGTACAATGATTTCACCGCTGCCGCTGCCCTGTACATTCAGTTGTGAAGTACTCAGTCGATTGACCGTTATTTGTGCACTGCCGTGATTTTCTATGTCAAACTGATCTGTTTTGACA
>JADYYU010000243.1 GCA_020853515.1 Chitinophagaceae bacterium
CATGATAAAAAAGAAATTTCCAGTGTGCCTGTTTACCCCTTTCGGCATATTGCTGACGCAACTCCATGCTTCGCTTACCATCATAATCATATTTGGCAACGTATTTAATTTTGAGCTGCTTTAACTGCGGCACCACATCACCTCCGTAAAATATATGTTCACCCTCACCGGCAAGCAAAAAGGAAGTGTGATACGGGCAATGACCGCCGTCTTCTTCATAACTGATCAGGCCGTAAATACTTCCCTTTTCATCAAGCCATTCGGTTTGCGGTGCATTTTTCAAAATTTCAAAATCTTCTGTTACATACGACGGTGCCCCTTTTTCGACCGCATATTCAAATTCCCTTTTACTCACAAAATAGGTAGCATTAGGAAAACTGAGTGTTTGCATACCCGATTCATTTTCATAACTGATACCCCCTGCATGATCTTTATGCAAATGAGATAAAATAACTGCATGTATATCATTGGCTGCCAAACCATGCTGCTGCAGGTTATGATGTATTTGTAAAGTACCATCAGGAAGTTTAAATCCCAGACCGGTATCAAACAAGATATTCCGCCCGTTCCATTGCAGCAAAAAAGGTTGAATTTCTACCAGGAGTGAACCTACCGCCCTTTCATTTAAAACATGTGTATTTTGATCAAATGCATGAAAAATTTTATCATGACCGATGGTAAAAACCCCTTCAGACAAGGGAATGATCTTTATTTGCATATTTTCAAATTAAAAATTAAATTACACATTCTAAACAAGCTTAAGACAAAACGGGCCACCGTCCGTATCCTGATTTTGTACGATGACTAACGCAGTACCATCTGCCTGTCTGCATCGAGCCGGATGAGGATAAAAATAAGGATCGCAAAGGTAAGTAATGAAGTACCACCGTAACTCACCAATGGCAATGGAATACCGATCACCGGTGCGATACCGATGGTCATACCAATATTAATCACCAGATGAAAAAATAAAATACCGGCAACACAATAGGCATATACCCTTGTAAACTGCGAACGCTGCCGTTCGGCAACATGAATGATCCGAAGGAGGAAAACTGAATACAAACCGATCAGAATCAAACTCCCAAAAAATCCAAACTGTTCGCCAATGGTACAAAAAATAAAATCGGTGCGTTGTTCGGGCACCCAATCAAACTGGGTTTGGGTGCCGTTTAAAAAACCTTTACCAAGCAGCCCGCCGGAAGCGATCGCAATTTTTGACTGACGGACATTATAGTCTGAAGTGCCGGTTTTAATTTTATCGCCTGACTTGGTCAGTTTAATATATTCATCCGGTACATCTTGTCCGATCAGCGAATAGATACGGTCGATATGATGCGATTGCAGTACGTTTTTAAATGCAAAAGGTACCAGCACCTGCGAAAACAGCACACCAAAGCCCCAGATACCGATGACGATCACCAGAATTTCTTTATTTCGTTTGAGTTTGCGACGGGTCAGATATAAAAAGACCAAAGCGATAACGGTCAGAACGATGAATAAAATATTTTTTGGCAGCAGTAAGGTGGCGATGGCCAAAGCCATAATAGAAAAGCCCAGTATCAATACAATATTAGGCAGCCCTTCACGATACATAGCCAGAAAAAACGAAAAATAAACCAGGGCCAGCCCCGTTTCATTTTGCATGATAATGATCAGTGCAGGTACCAAAGCAAAAGAGGCGCACATGAGACGGTGTTTCAGGGTAGAAAAATTAACCTCTTGCATCGACATAAATTTCGCGATTGACAAGGCTGTAAAAAGCTTCATCAGCTCACCCGGCTGAAAGGTAAGTAAACCCAGATTCAGCCATGAATGAGATCCCTTCACGCCCTTGCCCAAAGGCGTCAACGCCAGCAGCAATAGTAAAAAGCCGATGAGGTAACCGAGAAATGGTATGGAGGTAAAGAACTTACTGTCCATAAAAATAATAACAGCCCCGATAATCAGGGAGGCCCCGAGAAAGATCGCCTGCTTGGAATAATTTTTATTTTTCAAAAAAAAGCTGATATCAGTGTCTCTGTGTTCAACTGAATAAATGCTCAAAACCCCTATCACGGCTAAGGTGATAAACAGCAACACCATCAGCCAGTCAATGCGGTCAATAAATTTTTTTGTCTTAATATTCTCTTTCAAGGGTTGTTAACTTTTTACCGAGTTTAAATAATACCTTCTGAAAAAATACTCTGCCATGATCGTATCATTTCTTCTTTGATTCAGGTCGTTGATGTTGTTCAGTACTTTCAAACTGTCTTTCGACAATTTCTTCATCATTTCCCGGTCTCTGGCAGCCTGCTTTTCGAGCGAATCAATAATATAAGTGTAGTTGGGGATAATACGGGCATCTTCCATTTTTTTCTTTAACCCCATTCTCCCGGCTGCAATGGTATCTTTTAAATATTGCTCAATCAGCAGACTGGCAATTGGGCCCGCCCAGGTAGCGCCATATCCTGCATTTTCAATACAAACGGCCACGGCGATCTTCGGATTTACACGGGGTGCATAGGCCACAAACATAGAGTGATTTTGAAGTTTTACCCGCTTGCCTGCAATGATCCGCTCGTTTTGGGCGGTGCCGGTTTTAGCACAAACCTCAATACCAGGAATCTGAGCGATGCGACCTGTTCCCTGCGTTACCACCGCCATCATACCAAGGCCCACGGCATTATAAGCCGAATCAGCAATATTGGCCACCACATGCTTTTGCAGATATTTTTGCAATTTGGTATGCGTACTGTCGCCATCGATCGACTTTACAAAATGGGGAATGTAATAATATCCTTTGTTAGCGATGATACACATCGCATTGGCCATTTGCAGCGGGGTCAGCAGTACCTCACCCTGCCCCATTCCGATAATGGACATATTGCATGAATTCCAGCTATTGTTATAAATACGATTAAAATAACTGGTATCAGGAATATTGCCCCCGCTTTCAGACGGGATATCAATACCGATCGGATGACCCAACCCAAATTCATTCATATAATGGTGCCATCGTTCAAGTCCAATATGCGTATTGCCATGTTTAGGTGCATCAATGGCCAATCGAAAAATATGGCAGAAATAAGCGTTACAGGAGTTGGCGATGGCCAGACTTAAATTAGCGGCATGGCCACCGCCTGAGTGGGTACAACCAATGCGGCGGCCGCAGGCATAATAACCACCACCACACCCATATCCGAATGACGGTGTAATAACGCCTTCGTCGAGAGCCACTAGTGCAGTGATCGGTTTAAATGTTGATCCCGGCGGGTAATTGGCTTTGATGGCTCTGTTGAAAAGTGGCTTGGTAGCATCCACCAGCATATTACCCAGGTTTTTACTCTTATCTGTACCGGTCAGCAGATCAGGATTAAAAGTGGGTCCGCTCGCAAAGGCCAGGATGCCCCCTGTTGAAGGGTCGATCGCAATGGCACTTCCCAGTTTATTCACCATCATTTCTTCCGCCAGTTTTTGTAAACGGGCATCAATATAAAGTTTAAGCGATTTCCCTGCTACCGCAGAAGAATCGAGGGTGCCGTTTTTATAGGGCCCTTGAATTTTTTGCTTTACATCGCGTAGTAAATATTGCACGCCCGGTTCGCCACGCAGCACATCTTCATACATACTTTCGATGCCCGTAATGCCAATATAATCTCCCTTCTGATAGGAGGAAAATTGCTCCTGGTCAAGCTGATCTGCATTGATCTCGTTAATATAACCGACAAAATTTCCACCGCAGTGTTCACTAAAATTCCTTTCAGAATGCTCAACAAGATCAATGCCGGAAAATTCATACAGGTTTTCCTGCAAACGGGCAACAGCCGTGGGAGAAAGATTTCGGTAAATGGTAAAGATCTTTTGCCAGGCACCATTTTTTAAAATTTGCTTTTTGATCTGCTTATCAAAATCCGCCGGTGTAACATTGATCATTTTGCAAAAAAAGGCGGTATCAAAGTCAGCTTTGATCTTAGCGGGCTCAGCCACCAGATCATACACCACACTATTGTTCATCAGTACCTTATTATTGCGGTCATAAATAATGCCACGTGGCGGGTAAATTTTTTTGATATATACAGCCTGTCCGATGGCAGCATCTTTATATCCGCCGGCGCCGATTACCTGCAAAAAGAAGAGACGAAGAAGTAAAATGAGCGGTATGGCCACAAAAAAAATGCGTATGTAATTGCTA
>JADYYU010000244.1 GCA_020853515.1 Chitinophagaceae bacterium
CTCATAAATTCCTGCAGATGAAACATGCAGAGACTGACGTTTTCTTTTTGAACAATACTTTGCTGCAGACCCGGCTGTTTACCAGGTTTGCTTCTTTGCATTTTGGCGGCCAGTTTTTCAATATCCTCCAGCCGGCGGTCGAAGCGCACCGTCATGCTGTAGTTGAGGGCGATGAGATTGGCAATGGTGGCCGATTTGCTGTTGTGACCTCCGCAACATAAGGATCCGATAAGAGGCGGCAGTTTTTGTCTTATTTTTTTGTAATCATTTTGCAGTCCCTCATCCACCATTCTGTTTGCTTGTTGCTTCTCCAGGTCTACTACTACAATGATTCTCACAGAAATATTTGCAATTTAATGATAAAAACAGGCTTGCATCAGGCGGCGCCAAAAGGGCTGCGAAATTAGGTTCGAAAAAGCGTGTAGAAATATCAGCACCTCATAAAATGACAATTGCATGACAAAGCGATCCGGGCACTTCATTATTTACCCATCTTACGCATTTTTTTCAGCAAAGCTGCATCAGATTATAAAAAAATGCCGTAACATTACTATTATTCGTTCACAAACAACAAAAACAATTATGGGATTTTTTCAAAATGTTAAAAACAAATTAGGCATTGGCGGTGTGAGTGTGAGCTTGCAGGTGCCGGGTCAGGCTTCAAAAAGCGACAACAATCTTTCGGGCACCATTACACTCACAACCAAAAGCGAACAGGAAGTAAAAATGATCACCGTTAAAATGATCGAAGAATACACGACCGGTTCAGGTAATGATAAAAAACATAAAGAGTTTGAACTGGGTGTGGTCAATATTCCGGGTGAGTTCACCATTGCTCCGGGCGATTTGAAAGAAATTTCATTTCAACTATCGTACTCAGTGATCAAATCAAACAGCGATGAGCTGAAAGAAAAAGGTGGCGTGATGGGTGCACTCGGTAGCTTATCTGCTTTTGCTTCCAACGAAAAATCAGCTTACTTTATTACCGCAGTCGCTGATGTAAAATCGGCCGCTTTAGACCCTTTTGACAAAAAAGAGATCAGGTTAGTGTAACATTCAACAGACAAAATACCTCACCATGAAAGCGCTTATCTTGTGTTTTATTTTTATAATGCAGCTCAGCATTTGCAAGGCTGTCAGCCCGAAAGAAGAAGCTTTCAGAAAAACGGTATCAGGCGTGATCAAAGCATTTGCTGATCAGGACAGTTTGGCCCTCAGCAAATTCATTCATAAAAAAACAGGTATCTGTCTGCTTTTTCGCAATGGGGTTTTTGACAATCTGATGCAATTGAATACGATCGGCTTTCAGGATGAACAATTTCCGCAGGTGATGTTTAGCAGTGCAAAAGGCATTCGTACACAAAATCTGCAATACGGCAAACTGCCTAAGTATAGTTGCGACCGTGAAGGCTGGAATAAAAAAGGTTTATGGGTTGATACGACGCACACAGATCATATGGTTTCTGCTATTTGTAAAATGCGAAATAAACTGGTGCCTGATCATATTGCTGCCAAAACCATCAGTCGCTATTATACCCTCGAGCAAAAAAGCCGGCGGGTAGTACTGGTTGGTAAAAATGATTTGGAGCTGGTGTTTTACCTCAGTTATATGAACGGACTATGGGTTCTGACGATTGTCGACCACGTGAGTTCAGATTGCAGCGCCTGATCAGCTAGCTTACGACTAATCACGCAAGGCCGCAAAACTTCTATTGAAATTTTGTACCCTTAACTGTTGTATGCTTCGGTGAGTTTTTGAATGTCAAATTTTTTCATTTGCATAAAAGCCTGTGTCACTTTTTGAGCCTTGCCGGCATCTGATAAATATTTGCCAAGTACAGCAGGCACAATTTGCCATGACACACCGAACTTATCTTTAAGCCATCCGCAGGGCCCTTCCTGTCCACCGTTTTCAGTTAAGCCCTTCCAAAAAAGGTCAATTTCTTCCTGGGTTTCACAACTGACTACAATCGATACGGACTCATTGAATTTAAACTGCGGCCCACCGTTTAAAGCCATCATTTTCATATTATTCAGGGTAAAACTTACTGTCATCGCGGTGCCTTCCGGTTTACCATGAAACTCGAAGCCCTCCTTGCCATAACGGCTTATTGCTCCCAGCGTGGAGTTTTTAAATAATGTAGTATATAAAGTAGCGGCCTCTTCAGCCTCTGTATCAAACCAAAGGCAGATACTCATAGATTGTTGTTGCATGTTCATTGTGTTGAAGGATTCAAACATTAAATATACAAACTGGCACGAAGTCCGGCAAATATGTACTGCGTGATGATCAAACTCATTTCATCAATAACGGCTCCGACATGTGTTGAGCACCATAAATCTATTTGCAAGACAGCCCAGAAATAACAGGATTTTTTTCGCCTACTTTGCATGGCCTAAGCGGAATTTGTTTTATCTTCCATTCTCTTTTACACCCATAAAAATACACAAAATGGATTTTGAAGTGATCATACGATTTTTGCTCGCAGCGCTCTGGGGCGGGCTGGTTGGTGCTGAGCGTGAATATAATGGCAAAGCTGCAGGCTTTAGAACCATGATCATGATCTCGCTGGGATCGTGCTTTTTTACCATGATGTCTGAATGGATCGGCGAGGCAGGGAGTCCTGACCGTATAGCATCCAATATTGTGACCGGCATCGGCTTTATTGGGGCGGGTGTCATTTATCGCGGCGGACATTCAATTCATGGCATGACTACCGCTGCCACCATCTGGGCCGTGGCTGCAGTGGGCATGGGTATTGGCGACGGTTACTATTTTGCATCTGCAATCGCCAGTATAGCGGTCATCATTATTTTAGCCATATTACCTTCCATGGAAAAACTGATCGAACGGGTAAACAAATACAGGATCTATAGTATTGAATGTCAGTTTACACCTGATATCAGGGCACATATCGAAGCTATGATTTCTGCTCACCATCTTAAATTTAAAATAGTGCAGGTAAAAAAAGAAGGTGCTCAACTACTCATGAAATTTCATATCCGCGGGCACAGCCAATGCCACAAAACATTCATCGACAGTATGCTGATTGAAAGTTCGATCGACCGGTTTGAATACTAACAAGCGCTCCCTTACTCTTCATAGCGTTTCATTTCGCGGTCGTAAAATTCTACGGCCAATATCACCAGATCGGTCATTTCGTTTTGAAGTTCGGCATCGCTCAGCTCATCTGTTTCGTCTAGTAATTCAATGTCATCATTTTTCAGATTCACGATAAAGCGTGGATATTCCATATGCAGCACAAAGATCTCTTCAGGAAAATCAGTATTGTCGCCGAGCAAAAATTTAGGGAGTTGCATTGTTTAACAGTTTTAAGTGAGCGGACAAGGTCCGGAATCACAGCAAGGTACAAAGGATTCTCAAGAGCTTCAAATGAATTATTCAGTTTTCTATAGCGAATTAATGCACAGGCTATTATATTTTTACCCTATGAAATTTTTATCAAGCGTTCTGTTGCTGTTTGTTTGTTGCATTCCGGTGTTTGCGACAGCTCAGTTGCCGGCAGACACGACTGCCAAAAAAAGTAACAAGCCCATGCAAAATAACCTGCTGATCAAGGTTCACAGCCTGAACGGCTTTGGTGTAGTGAAGCCGGCCGCTGCGCGTTATAATTTTGGATCGATGTTTGGCACTGGCGCTGAAGTGATGCTGGGATTTAAACTGAATCCAACAGCGGCATTTGCAGTAGGCTTTGCCCGCATGCAGTATTTCCTCAATCAATCAAAAGTCAATCAGACCTTAAGTGATTCATACTCGCAGCCCTGGTTATCGGCTACCGTGAGCTCCACTAAAAATTCCGCACTCATACAAAACTCACTGTTTATCAGGCTAAGCGGATGGAGGCAACAAACAAAATCAATTTTTGAATATTATGGCAATATGGGTATCGGATCTTTTCAGTATAAACTCAACAGCTGGGTTTTACAGCAAAGCACTTCCTCTGCATATAATTTTACAAGAACCTTTGCCGGAGGCATCAGTAATACCGCATTCATCCTGGGTGCCGGCATCCATTATTCGTACCCTCTTTCTAAAACGATCTATTTGAGCAGTGGCGCTGCCTACCATTATAATCTCACACCAAGAACTTACC
This sequence comes from Chitinophagaceae bacterium, assembly GCA_020853515.1. Classification (GTDB taxonomy): domain Bacteria; phylum Bacteroidota; class Bacteroidia; order Chitinophagales; family Chitinophagaceae; genus OLB11. The sequence goes on from JADYYU010000244.1 coordinate 4,116, forward strand.
TCTACGAAAAAAATGTCTATGCAAATGGAGATGAAGCCACCTATCAGGTGGAGCTTCCTGCACCGTCTCATTTTTTGTTCGTGCAGGTGGGACTGATGTACAAACCCAATAAGCCATGCAACTGCAAAAATATGGGATTGGATGCGATCAGATAATGCCTGTTGTCAGCGACTAACTTCCATGCCTGAGTATTTCAAAATAACGTTGACGGCTGATCATTTCAGCACCCAGGCTTTGCAAATGCTCCGTAAAAACCTGACAATCGATTAAGGATATTTCCTGTTGCTGTAAATATTTTACCAGATGAATCAAAGCGAATTTACTGGCGTTACTGACATCTGTAAACATACTTTCACCGCAAAAAATATGCTGCAATTGCACACCATAGAGTCCACCCACGAGTTTGCCGTTGAGCATGCATTCCGCACTGATCACTTTACCTTGCTGATGTAGTTCAGTGTAAACGCGCACCATGTCATCGGTGATCCAGGTGCCTGCCTGACCATTACGTTCCGAAAATCTGCA
>JADYYU010000245.1 GCA_020853515.1 Chitinophagaceae bacterium
AAGGTGTCATTACTGGTGATGCCTTTTGTAATTCCGCTGGCGCTCAGATTGTCCCGGCATTCATTTCGGGAAGAGCTCAGGTATTTCGCAATTGCCAATGTGCTGCATGGACTGCTGGTTAACCTGCTGGTACTTTTTGATGGTGCAGCGAGCTCTCCGCTGAAAATTGATCATGTTTTTTACCGCACTGCATTCGAATCAATTGCTGGCATACATCCAACTTACTACGGTCTGTATATTTGCCTCTCGTTGACTGTTCTGTTATACGACCCACAGATGCGAATATGGCATCGGTATGCCCCGGCAGTGCTGCAGGTAATTTTATTGTTATATCTGTTATTGCTTTCACCTAAAATTTCACTAATGATCGCATTGCTGCTTTATGCAGGTCATTTTGTTTTTGTGATGCGGATCAAGGCTGTCCGTAAGTTGTTGCTTTTGCTGGCGTCGCTGAGCGTCATGGTGCTCTCTTATTTTACTATTCCTTTTTTTTATCAGCGGATCCATGAGGTGGCACGTTTACTAAGCAGCGATCCGGGTAATGCCATCGATAATTCAATGGTGTTCAGAAAGGTGATTTTACAAACTGATCTCAACCTCTTGCATCAGTCATGGCTAACAGGAATGGGGCCTGCCCGCCTTCAGCAAAATCTGGATATGGCCTACCTTTATTTGTCAGGTGTATCCGGTGTGCCTGTAAGTTCATACAATACGCACAACGAATATTTGAATCAGTGGATCTGTTTTGGCATGGCAGGACTCTTGTACTTTCTTTTTATTTTTTATATTCATCTCAAACGAAGCATGGGAAAAAGTCTGGATGGTAAGCCTGATCTTATTTATTTATCGTGTTGTTTGATGATCATGATAAGTTGTATGACAGAGAATCTATTTTCGCGGCAGCACGGTGTACTATTTGCTGCTTTACTGCTGAATTTATTTTATTATGAACAGCGAGTTTCAACTTCAGGCCGCTCAGTTAGTGCTGATCGTTTAAATGGGAATAAATAAGCTGGCTTTTATTTACATGATGCTTTAAATAGCGAAAACGTGTTTTGCTTATGATTGTCAATTAAAGTGTATTACAAATCATAACCATGTTGAAACATTCAGATGGTATTTGCACCCTGTGCATTGGTAAGCTGAAGCAACTGCTGTATATTGCAGTCCCAAAACCTTACAGCCATGAAAAATAAATTTCTGATTATCTTTCTGTTGATCCTTACATTTTTTATTTGTTGTGAAAGCAGCAATAGCAATGTTTCAGCATCTCCTGAGCCCGCAAAGGCTGGAGCACAATACTATTTTGACTTTTCGGTAGACGGAAAGGAGCTCCACATCAAACCTGAAGATGTGACGGCATCTTACCGACAGAACGGAGGAATTGATGTGCTGAAAATTTTTGCAGGCAAGGAGGGTGAGCCCACTATTGTGCTGACCATACCTGCTGATCCGCGCAAGCCATCTTCAACGCCCAATGGCTCTGCCACTGAATATAATATGGAAATATCGCAGGGGAGTGTTTCTCTGCAAAATTATCCGGAGAAAAATTATACGAGCAATAGTTTTAACACCACCTATCCTGAAATGAGCGTTGTGACACCTGATGCGGTACTCATTACGGCCTCTGAACCGGAAGCTTCTGTAGCGCGCATTATAACGGGCAGTTTTAACACCACCACTTATGGAAGTAAGGATAGTAAAGATCCCAAAGATAGCAACCACAAAGTTTCCGGTAAGTTTAAAATCCGTCACGAGTTCAGTTCCTACAACGGCGACAAATTTTAAGTGCGTAAAGATTGCCTGAAGTCGATTTTATCACTCAACAACGATGTTGGTCAGCATCGTAATTTTCGCTTTGACTGAATTAGAAATTAAACAGGCTGCCTCCGCTTTTTGTAAAATCCTTTCAGCCCGCTCGCGGTCTTTCTCATCGCTGATACTTACAGTGGGTTCCAGGATCACTTCGGTCATCAAAAACTTTCCATCCACCTGTTCGAGTTTTCCTTTTGACTGGCAATTGAAGCTGTTAAATGGGAGTCGAGAATTTTCTGCAATAGCCAGAAAAGTGGTCATGAGGCAACTGCTTACGGCTGCGGTAAACAAATGTTCGGGGCTCCAGATCCCGGGCATCCCTTTTGCAAATTCAGGTGGAGTGGCTACTTCGATGCTGGGACCGCCTTCCTGAGTCAGTTCGGGTGAACTCATCACGCCTTTACGTTCGTTTTGCCAGTTAATGTCAACCTGGTAATAATGTGGTTCCATGTATTTAAATTTTATTTTGGAGACTCATCCAGCCGCCACCATTGTGAACCTCTGTGAATCCGTTTGATTTTAAGATACTCTTCGCCGAAGCGCTTCTCATGCCGCTTGCGCAACAGGTAATCAACGGTGTGTTTTTTTTTATTTTTGATAAATTGCTGGCCAAATTTTGCAATGGGATCTTCATTGATCCTTTGATATGTCCGCTTTGATATTCAGCCGTACTGCGCACCTCAACGATGATGCCGCCTTGCTGCAACAAGGCAGCGAAGTCTGTCTGCGGGCCCAGCCCGAAAAGTTTTTTAATAGTATTAAACATCATGCAATTGTTTTTGATTGATAATAATTGACGTCCATCCATGATCCGCCATTGACGCAATCAATACCGAGTTGCGTCAGAAATTGTGTGGCTTGTCCGCTGCGGTTGCCACTGGCACAGCAAAGTACGATCGGTTGTTTTAATTGTTTTACCTTTTCAAGTTGTTGCGCCAGCACCTGCAGTGGAATATTGACAGAGTTGGCTACATGCCCACCCATATACTCTTCCGGCGTTCGCACATCTATGATGCTGCCTGTCTTTTGTTGAATGATCTGTTCTGCGTTCATTTTATATTGTTTTAGATTTTTCTTTGATAAACATACTTGCCAGTAATCCGCCCATCACAGCACCATACACTGAACTATTGAGCGGCTTTGATGTGATGGCACAGGTGCCACTGCTGCAACCCACAAAGTGATAATACAGATATCCAGCCAATGCGCCTGTCAGTATTCCGGCAATGACGAGTTTATGCTTGAGGATGTATTTCATTTCAGTTTTCTTTTTTGTGTGTGAAACAGAGTGCAAAAATGGGCTGTTTTTTCTTTACTGAAGGTGACTTTTGTTACATAGAGAAATCTTTTTTGAGTCATCAATCATGCTAACCGTTGCATTTGTTTGTAACTCAATAAATTGCAGAAACTATTTTTCAAAATAAAGCGTATTTTAAAGTACAGGCTTATTTACGATATTCATTTTTCAAAGCAAAATTAACCGACGATTTAATATGTTTGACATGAGCTTTGTCAAATGATCCTGAATACGCAATAGAACCATTCGCAATGGGCTCTACAATATGTGCCACCAGCAACAACTCTCCATTCACCAGCAGACCCACATCCTGATTCTGGAAGAGTCTGGTAAAAGAAAATAAGTCCTGTTTATGAAGTGCTTTGAAAACGAAATTTACGGTCAAGTAGGCGTATGAGCTTTCGTCATATAAACTGTCTATAAAACCTAAAGGCAAATAGTTTTCTGCCTGAGGTAAGTAATAAGTATTTTGCGTTCGCAGCAAAAAAGCATTTTTAATATCTTTTGTCGCTGTCACACGGTAGAAGCCTCACGGTAGCATGTTGCTTTTCTGTGCTTGTACCGACCGTGACAAGATCTGCATCACAATTATAATCAGAAATGCAATTTGCAGGGTTTTATTCATAAATACGCATTTATCGTCGCACGAATTTACTGATGTAATAAGGAATTTTGTATATTAATTGACACTTTTACGCTTTGCTTGTGAACAGATGGTCTTACTTTTGAAAATACATATTTGCTCTGAATTAATTTTAAAGTCCATGCTAAAATATTCTGTACCTATCGTTCTGCTGCTAACGATTCTTAT
>JADYYU010000246.1 GCA_020853515.1 Chitinophagaceae bacterium
CGTTGCCGGCGGTGTGACCAGTTTTATGGAAATGCCGAATGTAAAACCTCCCACACTGACCCACCAATTGCTGGAAGAGAAATATCAGATCGCCCGGCATCATTCAGTGGCTAACTACAGTTTCTTTATGGGTGTATCAAACGACAATGCAGAAGAAGCTTTACGCACCAATGAATACAAAAGGGATGTATGCGGACTGAAGATCTTTATGGGATCAAGTACCGGCAATATGCTGGTAGACAATATCGTGACCCTTGAAAAAATATTTGCAGGCAGCGAAATGCTGATCGCTACTCATTGCGAACAGGAAGACATCATTCGTCAGAATATTGAAAAGCTGAAAGCAGAAAATATCAATTACAACGATGCGGGTTTTCATCCGATCATCCGCAATACAGAGGCTTGCTACGAATCTTCGCTCGGCGCCATACAACTTGCCAAAAAACACAATACCCGGCTCCACATTTTACATATCAGTACTGAAAAGGAACTACAATTATTTACCAATCTTTTTCCGCTGCAACAAAAAAGGATTACAGCCGAAGTTTGTGTTCATCATCTTCACTTTACAGCCGACGATTATCCGCAATATGGCAATCTCATTAAATGCAACCCTGCTATTAAAGCCAAAGAAAATAAAGAGGCTTTATGGCAGGCTTTACTCGACGACCGCCTTGATATTATAGCGACCGATCATGCACCTCACACCTTCGAAGAAAAACAATTACCCTACACCGAAGCACCGGCCGGCATTCCGCTGGTACAGCACAGTCTTTATCTGCTGTTGCAGGCATACAAAGAAGGCCGAATCTCTCTCGAAAAAATTGTAGAAAAAGCCTGTCATGCGCCTGCAATTTGTTTTGATGTCAAGGAGCGTGGTTATCTGCGTGAAGGCTATTTTGCCGATGCAGTACTTGTTGATCTGAATAAAAATTATAAAGTCGGTAAAGAAAATATTTTATACAAATGCGGCTGGAGTCCATTTGAAGGACAAACCTTTGATTCGCTGATTGAAAAGACTTTTGTGAACGGACATATTGCCTTTGAAAACGGATCGGTGAATGAAAATGAAAAAGGAATGCGTTTAAGTTTTAACAGGGAATAAAATCCCGTCTGTTTCTGTTTAATTTTTACTTAGCGAATTTTCTGCTTAGCACACCCTTTTCTCCTTTGATTATGAATAGATAGCTGCCGGGTGCCAATGACGAGGTACTCAACACCACATGATACTTTGCCGACATATTGTAAACATTTTTCAGCACCTGTTTACCTGTCATATCTAAAACAAGAATTTCGGAATTTTGCTTTTCAGAGAGGTTCACATCTACATTCAAAACATCCTGTACCGGCACAGGATAGATCGCAATATCCGCATCCAAAGGTTGAATGCCACTGAGTGATTCCGCGAAGTAACCCTGATAATAAAAAGTAGTCTTGCCGCTGACTGCCCACACGCTGTTCAGGGTATCCCAGGTAAAATTCACAAGTGTTTCTACCTGATTACCCGCATTATAAGTCAGATCCATTTTGTATAAATTAATCCATGAATTGGCGAGACTATCCCATTTTTCGCTTTGATTGACCACCGGATAGATACCTGCAGCGTAAGCATAACTAGTTCTGTGCTTATTTACCCAGGTGCCACCTTTGTATTCGAGGATGGTTTCTGTCAATTGACGATTGCTGGCATCAAAAGTATTTTCCCATTTTATATCATTCATCTGATTATTTACCGTATAGTCAGTGATTGAAGAAATCAAATTATTGGCACCATTATAGGTGGCATTCCATGTCTGGTTCAGCGTCCAGACTGCATTCACATTATCATAGTCATACACAGACATCCCAATCACATTTCCGTTACCATCATAAAACAAGCTATCTATTTCATTCTGCTGCCATGCCGCGCCGGTCCACATAAATCCTTTATAAACATTTAACTTACCCGCACCATTATAATAATACTGAAGCATACGTTTTGAAATGCTACCCTGAGAAAGCGAACTATCTATAAATTGAGTTCTTTTTTCATTCGGGTCGTACTGATGCGTGCGACAATAATATGCATTTACATTGTAACTTTCATAGTGATGCATAAGCTTATGATTTACCCCAAAAAAGTTGATCACTTTTCTGGCCGACAGGTTTCCACCCGTATCATAATGAAAAGAGGAGTCATACATATTGTTAAAATTATCACTCCAATTGTTGTCATTATAATAATTATTGCTACACAGACTGTAGGTAGGGTCGTATCCGTAATTACTGCAATAAATGTATGTTGTAGAATCCTGCAGGCTATAAACGTTGCCATTATAAGTATGGTAAGTTCGTGCAACGAGACGCGATGATGATCTGTTTTTTTTCGCTGTAGAATGAACATTTTGTTGTTGCATCACTTCACGTACACGAAGCGGGATCTTTTCGCAGGAAGATGATTGAATAAGACCAGAGTTTTCGATTTGGGCAAAAGTACCTTTGGTAATTATTAAAAAAAGTACACAAAAAATAAATTGCGTAGTTGTTTTCATAAGATCTATTTAGTCATGTAAAACTAGCGAAAATTCGCATGATTACTAAACCTAATAATATCTCTATGAGATAATACCAAAATTACAAGCGGGCAATTATGAAACAACGGTCGCATTGGCAGCAGCAACGTGCATAAGGCATGCGTTTATCTTTCGACCGAAACTAATCGAATTATCCTTTTTGAAATTTACACTTTTATAAAACTTATTCTTTCATAGTTTGTAAGGTACATGGTTTTTGTTCTGCTTAATTAGTATTGCAAGCTGTCTACCACAAGCCAGCGATTCGCTTATTATGCAACAGTATTAATTTCAGCGTACGCAAAAAAACGGCTGATGAAAACATCAGCCGTTCGGATAGATTGGAAGTAATGGGCGCTGCTTATTAATAGAGTCAGTGCCCGGAATTTGTTCGAAAATTATTTTACAAACATCTTGCTGTAAGTACCTTTTTCACCTTGCAGCAATAGAATATAATGGCCTGCAGGCAATGAAGCAATATTGATCGCGTCATGATATTTAGCATCCTTATGTGCAGCCGCTTTCATCACAGGATTGCCTTTCAGATCTAATATGATGATCTCCGTATGCTGCGATTCTTCAAGAGCCACATCTACATTCATCACATCATTCGCAGGTACCGGATACAGGCTAAGTTCCGCCGC